>CAJZGQ010000049.1 GCA_916048115.1 uncultured Streptococcus sp.
TTCAATTTGACAATATAGTAGCTAGCAGAATAGTTTTGACCTGCTGAAACTGTGATGACATCTGAAATTCCATTTTCATCCAACTTAAAGGCAGCTTCTTTGACTTGAGATGGAATATCTGCTGTTCCTGAATCGAACTTGACTTCGCCACCTTTGTCTTTTGTAGCCGTATCTGTCGAATTGTCTTTGGCGATTTGGGCAAAGTCTGCACCTTCAGCTTTAGCAGCTTCCAACACTTCTTTTGCTTTATCTTCAGAATCCAACTTAATAATTTGTGCTGTTACTTCTGGTGTGTAAGATTCAAAAGCCGCCTTGTAGTCTGACTCTTTGATATCTTTCTTAGCAGCTTGATTAACTGCATATTCCAACAACATATTGCTACGGATTTGTTTCTTCGCTGTTTCTTCCGTCAATCCTTGTTGCGCCAAGTAAGCATCGAATTGGTTCCCCAATTGTTTCTTTTGTTTAGACAATTCTTTATCGACTTCTTTATCAGAAACTTTTGATCCATATTCTTTTTCAAAGACTTTATTGATGGTCATTTGGAAAAGAACTTGTTGAGCTCCTTGGTTTGTTTTGATTTCATCATAGAAATCAGAAACTGTAATCGTGTCCCCTTTCATGGTCACGACGTCTTTGTTTGTGCCATTGGCACATGCTGCTAGCGTTACGACTGATAGCAAGGTCACAGCACCTGCTACAAGTTTTTTCTTCATGAAAATTATTCTCCGTTCCTTTTTAAACTTCTTCTATTTTACCACAAATTAGAGAGAATACCTTAAATTTACCTAAAAAGAGCTAGGATCTGGTAAGGTTAACGTCTCTGCATTTTTACGAATCATCAAAATACCATCTCCAAGTGGCACCAAACTAGCGGTCAAATCTGGATGATTGAGAGTCGCATTAAAGAGATTTTGAAGCCCCCGGTAAATGGTTCGTTGCCCACGACGCACTTCCATGATGTCTTTGGCAACATCTCCCCCTTGGAAAATATCATCCAGTACCACAATTCCTCCAACTTCTAAGAGTTCGAGGATCCGGGGCAAAAAGACAATGTATTTAGACTTGGCTGAGTCCATAAAGACAAAGTCATAGGTCTCTGTTAAATCCTGTAAGACATCTACAGCATCTCCTTCAAGCAAGGTGATTTGCTTTCTCTGATCGTATTTAGCCAGATTTTCCTTAGCAAAACCAATCATTTCTTCATTCCGATCAATAGTGGTAATTTGTGCATTGGGAGCATGTTCAGCCATTAAGAGAGCTGAAAAACCAATTGCTGTCCCAATTTCAAGGATTTTCTTTGGTTGTAAAGCTTGCAAGAGTAGTCTAAAGTATGCTACCGTTTCATGCGGGATGATGGGAATATTTTCCTTGCGGGCGAATGCTTCTAATTCCTTCAGGGCACCAGCTACCGGCTTTTGACGGGTCCGCATAAAGTCAACGATCTCGTCTTTAACGACTGGCCGACGCATATTGTGGTTGGCATTTTTACTATAAGACTCTACCATTTTATGCGAGTCCTAATTTTTCTACTAGGGCTTCAAATTCATTCAAACGACGTTCAAAGACCGCAAAGGCTGCGTCCAAATAGTCTTCTTTTTCCATATCCACACCTGCTTTGCGGATAACATTGAGTGGATAATCAGAGTTTCCAGCCTTCAAGTAGTCGATATATTTGTCACGATCTTCTTGGGTTCCATGAACGATTTTTTCAGCTAGAGCTGAAGCTGCTGCAAAACCAGTTGAATATTGGAAAACGTAGTAGTTATAGTAGAAGTGAGGAATACGTGCCCATTCATATTGGATTTCAGGGTTGTCTTCTTTTGAAAGACCGTAGTATTTCTCATTGAGTTCTGCATAGAGGTTGTTCAAGAATTCACTAGTCAAAACAGTACCTTCTTGGTCTGATTTATGGATAGCATGCTCAAATTCGGCAAACTGTGTTTGACGGAAGACGGTTCCACGGAAGCCATCCAAGAAGTGATTCAAAATAGCAAAACGAGTTGCATCGTCTTCTACTTCTTCTAGGAGACGTTCTGTCAAGATATTTTCATTGGTTGTAGAGGCAATTTCAGCAAGGAAAATAGAGTAGTCTCCATAAACATACGGCTGGGTTTCACGGGTATAGCTAGAATGCATACTATGACCAGTTTCATGCACCAAGGTGAAGAGATTATCCAATGTATCTTGCCAGTTCAACAACATGAAGGCATTGGTATCATAAGAACCACCTGAATAGGCTCCTGAGCGTTTTCCTTGGTTGACATGCACGTCGATCCACCGTTCACTAAAGGAACGTTTCACACGAGAAAGATAGTCCTCACCCAAAACAGCCAAGACTTCTTCTGCTTTGGCCAATGATTCTTCATAAGTAAACTTGTAGTCTGTATCGGATAATGGCGTATACATATCGTACATCTTCAAGTCTGAGATTCCTAGAATTTTTGAGCGCAATTGCACATAACGTTGCAAGAGTGGCAAGTGTTTGTTCACAGCTGCTACCAAGCTATCATAAACACTTTCTGGTACAAAGTTATCAGAAAGGGCTGCTTCACGGGCAGATGAGAATTTGCGAACTTTGGCATTGAAGTTGTGAACTTTTACATTGGTTTGCAAGGTTTTTGCATAGGTATGTTGGTACTGTTCATAGACCTTGTAGAGACCTTCATAAGCTTCTTTACGAACGGCACGATCTTTTGACTCTACCAAAGAAATATAGTTTCCATGTGTTAATTGAACTTCTTCACCCTTGTCATCATGCACAGTTGGAAAAACAATATCTGCATTGTCCAAGATTTCAAAAGTTTCTCCACCAGCCGCAAAGATCTCACCAGCTCCTGCAAGTAATTCTTCTTCTTTTTGGGACAAGACATGTTCTTTTTTCTCTAGCAAACGATCAAAATAATGACCATATTGTTCCAAGGCTGGAACCTCACTCACAAAAGCTTTGTACTGCTCATCCGTAATAGCCATGAATTCAGGCTCATAGAAGGCAAAGGTTTCACCCAACAAGCTATAAAGCGACATCCCTTTTGATTGGTACTCTTGGTATTTAGCCACTCGTGTGTCTTGGTCATTTTTCATATGAGCATAGACGTAGACCTTTTCTAAACGACGGCTCAATTCCAAATATGCATTGGTTGTCTCCAAAAGCGTTTGCGCTGAATCCAACAAATGGCCAGCATAGTGGCTAGCTGCTTTAATATCTGAAGCTAAGCTAGCTGCTGCTTCTTCCCAAGCTTGATCTGTCGCAAAAATTGTCGACAAATCCCATTGGTATTTTTCATCAATTTCATTACGTTGTTTTACCATTTCGATTAATCCTCCAATGGTACTATTTTAGCATAAAAATGAACATTTCGGGAGGATTTCTATCTTAGAAAGTTAGCTTTTCTGCTGAGCATAAAAACGTGGGGGATAAAGGACCTGAACAGGTTGGATCCCTTGCGACTGATAATAGGTCATAAACTGCTGGTAGTAATCTTCTACATCCTCTTCAATTTGAAGCAAGTTCTGTGAAAGGATCGGACGACAAAGAGGATAAAAGAAATCCAGCCCCAGTTCCATCAGATGGTGTCCCTGCAAATAGAGTTCTTCCTGAAGCTTCAGCCACTTTGGGTGACGATAAAAGAGCTGCTGCTGTATAAACGTTAAAAATGTCCGATCGAGCTCGACTTCCATTTGCTGCATGGGTTGCGAAAGATAAGGGATCCGTAAGACTTCTAGTAAGGACCTTTGGCCAAAAGGGAAAATTTCTGTTTGATAATGCAATCGCCCTCGTAAATCCTCATGGATGAGGTATTTCAAACGTAGCTCTTTCTTTGAAAGATCCAATTCCCAAAGATGGAACCCGCGATTCTGACTAAAATAAAGAAAGCCAGCCTGCAGCTTGGTTAGTCTGTTCTTGACCCATAATTTTTTACCAAGTAACCAATAGACCTGGTAACCATGGGATCGATAAGCATCGCTTCTCTCCTTCAAGCGTTCTAAAGATAGGGAACTGCACTGCACTTCCAAAGCTAAATTCTTGTCTACTACCAAAAGATCGGCAATTTGTTGAAAAGCTGCTAAATAACTTTCGACTTCTGTATTAGACTCCTTGGAGGCCCAGTTATAAAGACAAGCTTTCAATTCCAGGTGTTCCAAACTCTCAGCTTCGTGATGATAGGGACAATGCTGTAATTCTACATGAGCAAAATGAGCCCGTAGAACCGAGCCATTTTTTAGACGCACTGGACTATGACAAGCTAAGCAATAGAAGGGACCTTCTGTCACAGCTGGGATCTCTTCCATACAGTTCCACCGCTTTTGATTCTTATCCATGGCAATAAACATAGCCCCACCTCCTCATCTATATCATTCGAAAAAAAATAAGAAAAAGGTTGGAAATTCCAACCTTTTCTTCCTTTTATTCTTCAGAATCTGAATCATCACTGTTATCATCTGCAACAGGAGATTTACTCAATTCTTTCTGCATATCTTTCATTTCTTTACGAGTACTTTCCAACTCTTCTCGAGCATCTTTCAAGCTTTCGATCAGAGCTTCACGGTCTTCTTTAGGAACAACAGTGCTATCTGAACCGATGCTTTCCAATCCTTCATTAAAGATATCTTTTTGGTTTTCCAATCCTTGCTTCAAGGCACTAATCGTTGCATCGTATTGCTCTTTTGCAGAACCCGTCACAGAAGCACCTGCTTCTTCAGTAATAGATACAGATTGATCCATTAATTTTGCAAACAACTTTTTGAAGTCTCCAACTGTTTTTGCTTTACTGATTTCAGCATCTGTTAAGAGACTAGAAGATGAGGTATCTTCTGAATCTGTTGAAGTATCCTTACTTTTTGAAGTGTTGGCAGATTTGCTCGTCACTTTAGTAGTTGATTGACTATTTGAAGTTTCCTTCTTTGTTTCTTGCTTATTTGAACAAGCAGCTAGGGAAACAATCGTCAAAAGAGCAGCTGTCGATAAGATCATTTTTTTCATAAAATGGTCTCCTTTATTTTTATTTTACCTCATTCTATCATCGAATACTTTGATTGTCAAATTAATCACTAGTTCATGATAATAGCAAAAAGATTGGACAGAACACGATGAAATCAGTGTTTCTGTCCAATTCCTCTGTAGCTAGTCGTACAATTCTAGCAAATAAATTATTCTACATTGCCACCAAAAAGGCTGTGAGATCTTCCTTGGGGCATTTTTAAGGCAAAGGTCATTACAAAAACGATTCCTACTACTCCTGCTAAAAAGAGACTCATAAGTTGATAGCCGCCGTATTCAATAAAGTTTGCAGCCAGTGGTTGTAATAGAATCGTACCTAGGTAGCGCGCCCCCTGTACAATAGCCATGGCAAGAACCAAGTCTTTCCCCTTCACCTGTTGGGCAATAAACCGTAAGGAAACCATAACCAAAACCATGCCTGTCGTATGCTTGGCTAAGAGTGTCAGGAGCACTTTTAAGAAGACAGGACTTGGAAGAGCATAGACGGCATATTGAGCGAAAATAATCCCGATTGGAAGTGCGATCAAAACCCGTAAAGGCCAGTGGTCCATGAATCGATCGGAGAAAAAGATCAAAGGAGCTTCTACTACAACTGAGATAGCCACAACTGTAGAGGCAATATGAACCGGTAGACCACTATCCATCAGCAACTCAGGAATATAGGTGTGACCGATATTACCAACCCCTGAAGCCAAGCCAATCAGAATAATAAAGAAGAGATATGGACCGTTGTGAAGAAGAGGCCAAATAGAAACGGGCTCTTTTTCCTTTTCTATAACTGTCTCTTTTTTCTTCATTCGAACGGCACTCAGACAGAAAATACTTAGGACAATCGTGATTAAGACCGTATAATAGACTGCTTGGGGACTAAACTGATGATAGACCCAGCCGGCTATTTGTACTCCAACTGAGTAGCCAATCGTTCCCCAAACGCGAATCTTCCCAAAAGCGTATGGACTTTGCGTTGCAAAAACTTCCATCATGGGAGCTGTTCCATTCAAACAGACTAGAACGATTCCATAAAAAGCTGTCAGCCAAAAGAGATTGGGAGCCCAAAGAAAACCTAAGACTCCACCTATGATAATGCTCAGACTGAGGGTTGTCATTTTTACGATCCCAAATCGTTCATTGATATACCCAAAGAAGGGTTGGGCTACCATGGATAAGAAAAAGGCAACAGATACCAAGGTCGATACTTGGGTGGCACTATAGTGTTTCCCCATCAAATAGACAGAAATTAAGGTCGTAAAGAGGGAGGTAGACATAAAATAAAAACTATAGAGTAGCATATAAGCTGCATAAGAATTACGGAATTTTTTCATTTACATCCTTTCTAAAAATATCGGAATGGAACAATGACAAAACCCAACCGATAATCAGTTAGGTTTTATTCTTAATCTTTATAATAGCGCTTTTGGGCGTCTCTTTTGCGTCGATCTCGACTTTGTTTTTCAATCGAGAGAATGATGACAAGAATGAGAATCGGAATCAAAATCAGGAAGTGATCTAGCGAAAGCCATTTACTTTGCTTGGCAGTCGCCTTTTTTCCACTTGCTGTTTCTTTGACCAGCTCTGGCTTGGCCCCTTCTTCCACTTTCATATCATCTCGGATTCCTTCAGACAGAGTATAGAGACCATTATCCACTGTCAAATACCCATCTTTTACTGCAAGTGTGGGCTCTTTAGCTCCCTTTTTCACCGTTGCATAGAATGGTTTTTCGAGTGTATAGGTCTTGCCATCAATCTGCTGGACACCAGCATCCAATAATTTCTTATAGCCAAAATCTTTATAGGCTTTTTCGATCAAGGCATTCCCAAATGGGTGACGGTAGTATTCCCCATCTTGGTCTGCCCAATCTCCAACCCCCATAATCACAGCAATAAAACGCTGATTGCCCCGTTTGATGGTTGCAATATAGTTGAAGGCTCCACGAGGGCTTGATCCCGTTTTCAAACCATCCACACCTTTTAAGGCATACTTGGCTCCTGGCAATGAATAATTATAGGTATCAAAGGTTTCCTCATACGGAGTTCCTTTTTTGACCGTGACTTGTGCTTGATTGGTATAGCTTAAGATATCCGGGTATTGATTGATAAAATGATAGACCAAAATTCCCAAATCACGCGCAGTTGTCTGGTTAGCCGCATCATTTGGATAATTGTTTACCTGATAGTAGCCTTGCAAGGTTGAGATGGCAGCCCCGCTTGGGTTATTCCAGACCGTATTCGTCATCCCCAATTCCTTAGCCTTGGCATTCATGCGCTCGATAAAGGCGTCTGGATCATTGTTGGACATAAGATTGGCCAACATGAGGGTCGATACATTTGAGGATGGAACCACGGTCATGGTAATCAACTCAGGAATTGTATAGTCTACTCCAGCAACAATATTATTATTTGAGATCTCATAGATCTTACCGATCGCTTGATCTGAAGCGGTCGCCTTGATCACTGTATCTTTACTGATCTTGCCATTTGCCATATCTTCAAACAAGAGATAGAGCGTCATGAGCTTACTCATGCTGGCCGGATCCCTGACTTCATCGATATTGTCTTTCCAAAGAACATTTCCCGTATTACCGTCAATAATGAGCGAAGAATGTGGACGGTTAATGGCTTGGACATTGTCATTTGGATACATCTTTTGCGCCATATCCACCAACTCATCCGCACTGGCTAGAATTGGCTGGCATACGAGACTCAGAAGGAGGCAAATAGACATCAAATATTTTTTTATCATAAACTTTTCCTTTATAACAGACTAATCAGCTGGAGGTTGAAACAAGCTTCTAACCTTCATGCTCTTTCTTCTTGTCTCCCAGTAGATGAAAAGAGCCAATCCCAGCAGTTAATTACTTGTATTGTACCATACTTTGAAGCAGAAAAAAACCTATCTGGCCCGAATAAATCGGCGATAGGTCCTGTTTTTTATCGACTTAACAAGCTCAAAGCTTCCTTATCCGCTATAATGGTCACATTTGGATGTCCTTGAAGGGCACTAGCTGGCACTTTTTCTGTCCTTTCACCCTCTACCGTACCTTTGATCGCTTGGGCTTTCGATTCCCCATAGGCAAACAAGACAATTGATTTCGCAGCTAAGATATTGGCAATCCCCATCGAGATGGCTTGGGTTGGTACATCTTCGATCTTATCAAAGAAACGAGAATTGGCTTCAATCGTAGAGGCATCCAACTGAACTAAGTGGGTCTGACTATCAAAGGAAGTTCCCGGCTCATTAAAACCGATATGCCCATTGCGTCCAATCCCTAAGATTTGAAGGTCTACTGGATGGTCTTCGAGGATTTTGTTATAACGGATCACTTCCTGATCGGCAGATTCTTCTACACCTGATGGAAGATAGCTTTCTTTGAATGGCTTGGCATCAAAGAGATGTTTCTCCATGAAATACCGATAAGATTGAGGATCATCTCCCGTCAACCCCACGTATTCATCTAAGTTAACACTGATTAGATTAGACAGATCCAAATCACTTTCACGAATCTGTTTATAAAACTCAAGGGGACTGCTTCCTGTCGCAAGACCTAAGGTTTGCGCACCTTCCTGTAATTTTTCTTTCAATATATCAAAGGCAACTTTTCCACCCTCAATTTGGTCCTTTACTTCAATAATTTTCATTGGATAGACCTCCTATTTCTCTATGCTTTTATTATATGGTATAGACCAAT
>CAJZGQ010000050.1 GCA_916048115.1 uncultured Streptococcus sp.
TCATGGAGTTGGATCAAGCGAGCTTGACGAAGGCTAAGGAAACCATTCAAAAAGTGATGGAAGGAAAAGAAAAATGATTGATATCCACTCGCACATCGTCTTTGATGTGGATGATGGACCAAAGACAAGAGAAGATACGCGTACCTTATTGGAAGAAAGTTATCGCCAAGGGGTACGGACCATTATCTCCACTTCTCATCGTCGCAAGGGAATGTTTGAAACTCCCGAAGAAAAGATTTCTGAGAATTTTCAAGAAGTGAAAAAAATTGCGGCAGAGGTCGCGCCAGATTTAACGATTCATTACGGGGCAGAGATCTACTTTACGAATGATGTCTTAAAAAAACTGGAAGAAAAAATCATTCCACGTTTAGCTGAGACGCGCTTTGCTCTGATTGAATTCAGTATGGGAACGCCTTACAAGGAGATTCATACTGCCTTGGACCGTTTGCTCCATCTAGGCGTGACACCGGTGGTGGCCCATATCGAGCGCTACAAGTGCTTGGAGAAAAATGAGGAGCGCGTGCAAGAGATGATTGACATGGGCTGCTACATGCAGATCAATAGTTCGAGTGTTCTCAAGCCTCGCCTCTTTGGGGATGAGCAAAAACAACTGAAAAAACGAGCTCGGTACTTCTTAGAAAAAGACTTGGTCCACTTTGTGGCTAGTGATATGCACAATGTGGATAAACGACCGCCATACATGGCAGAAGCCTATCGCTTGATCAAGGAAGAATACGGAGAACAACGAGCACAAGCTCTCTTTGTCAGCAATCAAGAACTCTTGTTAGCGGATGAATTAATCTAACCATGAAACAGGTGGAGAGATCCACATGAAGGAGTAATTAGGAAATGAACAATCAAGAAAATCAAGCAGTGGAAATTGATGTTTTCGCTATGCTGAAGACCCTATGGAAACGCAAGTTTTCGATCGTTTTGGTCGCTCTTGTCTTTGCCATCGCAGCATTTGGCTATAGTGCCTTTTTAGCCAAGAAAGAATACCAAAGTACTAGCCGGATCTATGTGGTCAGTCGCCAAAACCAAGACAACAATGCCTTGACAAACTCGGATTTGCAGGCGGGTTCTTACTTGGTGAAAGACTACCGTGAGATCATCCTTTCTCAAAATGTCTTGACGCAAGCCATCGAAGAATTGAAACTTGATCTGACACCTGCTGAGTTGTCCAAAAAGATCAGTGTGTCTGTTCCGACAGATACTCGGATCCTTTCGATTACGGCTAAAGATGGAGATCCAAAAGAAGCGGCTCGTATCGCCAACGGCCTTCGCAATGTAGCGGCTGAAAAAATCATCTCTGTAACCAAGGTATCAGATGTCACGACTTTGGATGAGGCAGAAGTGCCACAATCACCTTCTTCACCAAATATCCGACGCAATGTCCTTCTTGGCTTCATTGCTGGAGCTGGTCTGATGGTGGTTCTCTTGGTTGTAGTAGAAGTCTTGGACGATCGTGTCAAGAGACCAGAAGATATCGAAGAGTTGATGGGCTTCACCTTACTTGGTGTTGTGCCAGATATTAAGAAACTGTAGACTGGGGATCGCATGAATACGTTAGAAATTTCAAAAAACAAATTACAAGAAATTCGGAAGGCAGAAGAGTACTTCAATGCCCTTGCGACGAATATCCAATTGAGTGGGGTGGACTTAAAAGTCATCGCCATCTCATCTGTTCAAGAAAATGAAGGAAAATCAACCACTTCAACCAACTTGGCCGTTGCCTTTGCGCGCGCGGGTTACAAGACCCTTTTGGTCGACTGTGATATCCGGAACTCGGTTATGACAGGGATTTTCCGTAGCCGTACCAAGATCCAAGGGTTGACGGATTTCTTAGCTGGTCGTAGCCAATTGGACCAAATCTTGTATGCGACTGATTTTCCAAACTTGGATATTATTGAGTCTGGTCAGGTAGCACCAAACCCAACGGGTCTCTTGCAAAGCAAGAACTTCACTGTGATGATGGATGCCCTGCGTGAGCATTTTGACTACATCATTGTCGACACGCCTCCAATCGGGGTCGTGATTGATGCGGCAATTATCGCCCAACGCTGTGATGGAACTGTCTTGATCACGGAATCTGGCGCCAATGGACGCAAGGCTGTCCAAAAAGCTAAGGACCAATTAGAACAAACAGGCACCCCTTTCTTGGGAGTTGTGCTCAATAAATTTAACATTAAAGCTGCTGAATATGGTTCGTATGGAGGATACGGATCTTACGGAGAGTACGGGAAAAAGTAAAGAATAGGATTGAGGGGAAATGGGAGAAGAAAGAATTGAACTGGAAAAACTAAATATTGTTCTCTTTCAAAGTTTAGCTGTCCTATTTTCAGCTTACATTGTGAGTCTTTTTAAGGATGCAGAATACACGTCACAGACGATCGCCATTCTCTATCTCTTACATTTTGTAGCTTTCTACATTAGCAATATTGCCTATCGTTTTTATAGCAGGGGTTACCTGGATGAGCTCTTTCAGGTCTTGAAATACAATGTGTTTTTCGCTGTTGGGATCACCTTTACCTCTTTTATGCTCGATGGGGTCTTTTCCATCTCTCGTCGGGGGATGATCTACTTCTTTCTTTTGAATACATTTTCTGTCTATGTCATGGATCTCTTGCTCAAGAGATACCGGAGGTCTGTTTCCCCACGGCGGAAAAGCTCGAGAAAGATTTTCCTGATCACAGCGACCAGTCGGATGGAAAAAGTGTTTGATATTCTGCATTCGCCCAACCTTTATCATGGAGAACTAATCGGTGTCACTGTCATGGACAATACTGATTTTGCTCATTCGGGTGTACGGGTGGTGCAGCCAGATCAAATGATGAACTTTGTGACCAAGGAAGTGGTGGATGAAGTGTTTATAAATCTGCCAAGTGAGGACTACAATATTAGTGACTTCGTCTCGGAGTTTGAGAGTATGGGGATTGATGTATCGGTCAATCTCAATGCCTTTAACTTCGCGTCCTTAGGTAATAAACGGGTTCGAGAAGTCGGAGGACTAAGTGTTGTTACTTTCTCAACCAATTTCTACAAGTCGAGTCACGTGTTTGCTAAACGTCTCTTGGACATTGCAGGAGCCCTCTTTGGTCTCTTGATTTGTGGCCTAGTGAGTATCGTCTTAGTCCCTCTGATTCGCAAGGATGGCGGACCTGCCTTCTTTGTACAGAAGCGGGTCGGAAAGAACGGACGGTATTTCAACTTCTATAAATTCCGCTCTATGCGTGTGGATGCCGAAGAGATTAAGAAAGATCTCATGGCACAAAATACCATGACAGGTGGCATGTTCAAGATGGAGAATGATCCGCGGGTAACGCCAATCGGACGCTTTATCCGTAAGACCAGTCTCGATGAATTGCCACAATTTTACAATGTTCTGATCGGTGATATGAGTCTGGTCGGGACTCGTCCCCCAACGGTTGACGAATACCAAGAATATACGCCAGCCCAAAAACGCCGACTCAGCTTCAAACCAGGCATTACAGGCCTTTGGCAAGTGAGCGGACGCAGTGAAATCAAGGATTTTGACGAAGTGGTCAAACTGGACGTTGCGTACATGGATGATTGGACGATTTGGAGAGACATTCAGATCTTGCTCAAGACCGTGAAGGTTGTACTTAGAAAAGAAGGAGCGAAGTAGGAGACTGCCTACTTCGTCCTTTCCATGTTAGGAGAAAAATGACACAATCAATTTATATCGTTGGTTCCAAAGGTATTCCAGCAAAATATGGTGGTTTTGAGACCTTTGTTGAGAAGTTGACAGAATTCCAAAAAGACAAAGAAATTCAGTATTATGTGGCTTGTATGCGGGAAAATTCTGCAAAATCAGACATTACAGCAGATACTTTCGAGCATAATGGAGCAATCTGTTACAATATTGACGTCCCTAATATCGGTCCTGCGCGTGCTATTGCTTATGATATTGCGGCCCTCAATAAGGCTATTGAAATGGCTAAAGAAAATAAGGATCAAGCTCCGATCTTCTATGTCTTGGCTTGCCGGATTGGTCCTTTTATCTCAAAAATTAAAAAGAAAATCAAGGCGATTGGTGGGACCCTCATGGTCAATCCAGATGGTCATGAATGGCTTCGCGCGAAATGGAGTCTCCCAGTCCGTAAGTATTGGAAGTTTTCTGAACAACTCATGGTTAAACATGCCGACCTGTTAATCTGCGATAGCAAGAATATCGAGGCCTATATTCAAAAGGATTACGCTAAGTATCAGCCACAGACGACCTATATTGCCTATGGAACGGATACAAGCAAGTCTAGCCTGAGTAGAGAAGATGAGAAAATACGGACCTGGTTTGCAGACAAGCAAGTCTCCGAAGGAGATTACTATCTTGTCGTGGGACGTTTTGTACCTGAAAATAACTATGAGGCCATGATTCGTGGCTTTATGCAGTCCAATTCCAAAAAAGATTTTGTCCTGATTACTAATGTAGAGCAAAACAAGTTCTATGAACAGTTGCGCAAGGATACAGGATTTGATCAAGATCCCCGAGTGAAGTTTGTGGGGACTGTCTATGATCAAGAATTACTTAAATACATTCGTGAGAATGCTTTTGCTTATTTCCATGGTCATGAGGTAGGCGGGACCAATCCATCTCTTCTTGAGGCGCTAGAGTCTACTAAACTCAACCTCTTGTTAGATGTTGGTTTCAACCGAGAAGTTGGTGAAGATGGAGCACTTTATTGGAAGAAAGATCAATTGGCACATGTCATTGATCAAGCTGAGCAATTAGACGCTCAATCCATCGCAGACCTCAATGAGAAATCAAGCCGACGGATCGCAGAAGCCTTCACTTGGGAAAAGATTGTCACAGACTACGAGAAAGTATTTAAAGGTTAGAAATGCAGAAAATATTATATCTCCATGCTGGTGCCGAAATGTATGGTGCTGACAAGGTGTTGTTGGAGCTTATTAAGGGTTTGGATAAAGATGCTTTTGAAGCACATGTTATTTTACCCAACGACGGTGTATTAGTGGGTGCTTTAGAAGAGGTCGGTGCAAAGGTTAAAGTTATTGATTACCCAATTTTGCGCCGGAAATATTTTAATCCAAAAGGGATTCTTGAGTACTTTGGCTCCTATAACCGTTACTCCAAACAAATTGCTAAATATGCTAAAGAGAATGGGATTACTCTCGTTCACAACAATACAACTGCGGTGCTGGAGGGAATTTATCTCAAACGGAAGTTGAAACTTCCATTGATTTGGCATGTGCATGAGATTATCGTCAAGCCAAAAGCCATTTCAGATTTTATCAACTTTTTGATGGGGCGCTATGCGGATACGATTGTGACAGTTTCCAATGCTGTAGCCGACCACGTGAAGCAGTCTCGCTTTGTAAAAGATGACCAAGTTCAAGTCATCTATAATGGTGTTGACAATGCTGTTTATCATGAAATCGATGCTGGCTCTGTCCGTGACCAATTTGGGATCGCACAGGATGCCTTGGTTATCGGTATAGTTGGTCGAGTGAATGCCTGGAAAGGTCAAGGAGACTTCCTAGAAGCTGTGACGCCAATTTTACAGGCCAATCCAAAAGCAGTAGCCTTTCTAGCAGGTAGTGCTTTTGAAGGTGAAGAATGGCGCGTGGATGAGTTGGAAAAAGCTATTTCAGAATCACCAGTAGCTGAACAAATCAAGCGTATCGATTATTATAGTAAGACAACAGAGCTCTATAATATGTTCGATATCTTTGTCTTGCCAAGTACCAATCCAGATCCTCTACCAACTGTCGTACTAGAAGCTATGGCTTGTGGTAAACCTGTAGTCGGCTACCGTCATGGTGGTGTCTGTGAAATGGTCAAGGAAGGTGATAACGGCCTTCTTGCCACGCCAAATGAGCCAACAGGATTGTCTAAGGCTATCCAAGAATTAGCAGAGAATACTGAGAAGAGAGAACAATTTGGTAAGGCCTCTGTCCAACGTCAAAAAGAACTCTTCTCATTACAAAGTTATATTCGGAATTTTTCGGAGTTGTATAAGAAATATTAAAATGAATACTGAAAAAATTAAGAATAAATTAAAACCAATCATTTATCCAATTATTAACTTTATTCCTAGACGAAGACTCAAGAATAAAAATTTTACGATCATTTGTGATAATTGTTGGGCTGGAAAAGTATATCAGGAGTTGGGCTTGCCTTATCAAACACCATTTGTAGGGATGTTTGTCTTTTCGCCTGATTATATCAAGATGCTCAAGAATTTAAAACACTATTTGAGTGGAAACATCCCCTTGAAATTTGTTCAGGAATCGAAATATATCAAAGACTTTGATAACGCCTATCCTCTTGCAATTCTTGATGATATTGAACTTCATTTTTTGCATTATGCAGATGAAGAAGAAGCAACTCAAAAATGGAACCGCCGTTTGAAGAGAATGCATTGGGATAATTTGTATTTCAAGTTCAATGACAATGATGCTTGTACTTATGAGCTGATGAAAGAGTTTGAAGAGCTTCCATATAAGAGTAAGGTGATTTTCTCTTCAAAGAATTATAGTGACCTACCTTCATTGGTCCACTTTAAATCAGCTGAAAAGCAAGGACATGTTGGAATCGATTTAAAAACTTACCACCGCTATTTTAATGCTGTTACTTGGTTGAATAAGGGTGGAGAGGATCTAACTAAATGAAAAGAATAAGACTTATTATTCCATATTTCGGAAGACTTCCAAAATTTTTCCCTTATTTTTTGTTAACCGCCAAACGTAATCAAAAGATTGATTTCTTAATTTATACGGATCAAAAGGTTGAACAATTTGACATTTTAAATGCTAAAAATATAGAATTTGTAACTCTTTCTTTTGATGAGTTAAGAGAGAAAGTTCAGTCTAAGTTTGATTTTAAAATCTCTCTTAAAACACCTTATAAATTATGTGACTATAAAGTTGCTTATGGGCTTATCTTTGAAGAAGAATTAAAGGGTTATGATTACTGGGGCTTTTGTGACACAGATGTCTTACTTGGTGATATTTATCAATTTCTTGAAGAACATAGCTTTTTTGAGAATGACTATGTTCGATATGGTCTTTTAGGTCATCTACAAATATTTAAAAATTCACAAGAAGTTAATCATGTATTTATGTCTGGGCAAGGTTTAAACTATCGATTAGATTATCATAATGTCTTTACTAGTGAGCAAAATTTTATTTTTGATGAGGCAGAAGGTATCCAAAAGCTTTTTGAAAAAAGTCATTTCAAACAACTGCAAGATAAGTTTTTTGATGATATTGATATTAGTCATTTCTCATTTCGGGAATATGGTGAAAACGAACCGAAACGCTACTATTTTTGGTCAGAGGAAAATGGTTTGGAATCGATAAATTTAATCGATAGTGATATAGTGGTTAAGCGTCCTCTATATGCACATTTCCAAAAGAGGATGATCAAATGTCCTGAGTTTAAATTGGTTGATTCATTTTATGTTATACCAAATCAATTAGTTATTGGAGAGAAAATTTCTAAGCAAGAGCTAGTAGAGGTGACAAGAAATAAATTCTATTGGGAATATATTAGATCAACAATGTTAAAGAAATTAAAAAAAGAAAAATGGACACTAGAATTTATTCGTCATAAATTAAGGATGAAGAGTAATGAATAATATAGATTTGAGTATTATTGTTCCAGTATTTAATGTTGAAGGTTATTTAAAAAGAGCCCTAGATTCCATACTTATGCAATCGTCGCCAATCAATTATGAAATTGTGTTAATTGATGACGGTTCAAGTGATAATAGCGGTGCGATTTGTGATAAGTATCAAAATAATTTTTCTAACGTTTGTGTTAGGCATATTGAAAATAACGGAGTGTCAGAAGCTAGGAACTTAGGTATTTCTTTGTCGAGAGGTAATTATTTATTTTTTATGGATCCTGACGACTTCGTATCTGAGGATTTCTTTGAAAAAATATTTCCTACCCTCAATGATAAATGGGATGTTCTTTGTTTTGGCTACAATGAAATTAAAGAAAATAAGGACACTATTTTGTCTTGTCGCCCTCATTTGTATACGCGTTGTGGTCTTCTTGGAAAGAATGAATTTAGAAATGAATTTATAGAGTTATTCAAAACTGATATGATGTACAATGTTTGGTCAAGAATCTATAACAAGTCATTTATTTTAAAACACGATATTCAGTTTCCTAGTAAACCAATAGGAGAGGATACTTCATTCAATTTTCAAGTTTATCGACATTTAAATACCATTCAATTTATTGATTCGATTCTTTATAATTATATTGCTGGTAGAAGCGGTTCAGCATTGACCAGTTTTCATCCTAGAAGAATCGAAATACAATTAGATGAACTTCAAGCATTGCAAGAATTACTTGAAAAGTTCCAAATAGAAGATGCCACATTAATTCAGGAAATTAAGACAAAAATTATTGTAAGTGCAGCCTTTCAAATTTCTAATTTAAATGCGAGAAGGAAAGAAAAGATAGAATTACTGCAATCTGTTATTACTAATAAAGCTTTTGATCATATTTTTTCAGGAAATAGGAATCAAATGATTGGGTCTTATAAGACCTTATTAAGACAGCGAGATATTTCTTCTTTTCTTAGAAGATTGAGTATTGATCTTCTCACCCAAAAAAAATTTCGGACAGTCATCTTTATTGAAAAAATGAAAATGAATCCAATTTTACGTAAAA
>CAJZGQ010000051.1 GCA_916048115.1 uncultured Streptococcus sp.
AGTCTCTAACTAGTGAGTTAGATTGAGATTCAAATGAAAGATGCTATAATAGTAAAGAAAGTGACCGCCTATTTAGTCATGAAAGGAAGGATTGGAGAAAAAGAAATGAAGAGACGAGTGGAATTATTTTTAATCATCCTGTTACCGATTCTAGGACTTTTACTTCTAGGAGGAAAGATCATGAACATGACGAAGAAACCAGAACAGAAGGTAACTTCCTCATCTTCAAAGAAAGTTGTACAAAAATCAAAAGAAGAGATAGAAAAAGACCAAGTAGCCTATCTGAAAGAACACGAACAAGAAATCGTCGATTTTGTGAAAGCTCAAAGTCCAAAAGTTGAATCTGTTCAGATTGATTGGAACAGTATGCAAATTGAAGAGTCTGGGAATGGAACGCCTCAGGGTGGTGGATACAATTTATCTATTTCTGGTCAGATTAATCAATTAGAAAACACAAAATTCTCAGTTGATTTTTACCTAGAAGATCAAAATAGCATACCAACTATTAAAAAAATGGGGATGCTTAATGATATTTATATCGAGGAAAATGGTGGTTGGAAAATTTTTTCCTAAGTAAATAGAAGTATTAGTGTTAGGAGGAAAATGAAAAGAAAAATGAAATGTACCCTTAAGTTAATAGCTTTAATGCTTGTTTTCACAAGCATTGGAGGTTGTAGTGTAAATCAAAAAGCCCATACGAAACAAGCACAAACTACCACCTCTTCCTCTACCGAAGAAGATACAGAAGTGATCAAACAAAAGCAGCTCGCTTATCTGAAAGAACATGAAAAAGAAATCGTCGATTTTGTGAAATCGAAGAGTTCAAAGATTGAATCTGTTCAGATTTATTGGGAAGAAACGCAATGGATTGATGGTGGAAATGGGACACCACAAGGTGGAGATGAGGTCATAGAAATTTTTGGTACCGTCAATCAACTTGAAGATTCAGGATGGAGGGTGGATGTCGTATTTGATTCTGATCAAAAGATGACTTTCGGTATGGGCCAACATATTAGTATTAAGGGTGATTCTATTGAGTAAGAACTGGAAAAATCAAAGCCTTTAAGGAGAATTTATGAAGAGACAAGAAAAAATGATTTTCACTTTACTTGCTTTATTTGTCGCATTGCTCATCATCACAGGCTGTACTGTAAAATCTAAAGAAGAGATGAAGCAAGAAAAAACGAATGTTTCTTCCTCCACCAAAGAAGATGCAGAAACTGTCACACAAAAGCAAGTTAACTTTTTAAAAAAACATGAGTCAGAAATTACGGATTACATAAAGGTGAATGTTCCAGAAGTTGTTCGGGTCGAGTATGACTGGGATACCGTGAAAGTAGGAGATAGTGGAGCATTTACGGAATCTGGATTTGACATCCGTTTAAAGGTCTATGGGGCAAATGATAAGGAACTCAATGGCTATTCATTCTTTATTATCCCCAAACCAAATGTTGAGAATCCAATTTCAATTGATTCAATCTCTGGTTCAAATTTTCCTTAATAAAATCAACAGATCATTCTAGTTATTAAGAGGAAAGGAATCAAACAATCCATGAACTACTAGTTCATAATAGATCTAGAAATGATAGGTGGACATTTTAAAGAATAATTTGTACAGAATGATAGGAGGAGTTATGAAAAGTCAAAAAATCATGATAATAGTTGCTTCAATTGTAGCGCTCCTAAGTATAGGAGGGTGTACCGTGAAGCATAAAGATGATACAAAACAAGGAAAAACGAATGTTATTTCATCTACGAAAGACCTAAAGGAAGATAAGGAAGCTATAAAGAAAAAACAACTGGACTATCTAAAAGAACACGAACAGGAGGTTGTTGATTTAGTCAAAGCACAAAATTCAAAAGTTGAATCCGTTCAGATTGATTGGGATCAGACACAATGGGGTGATGGTGGACTGACAACTCCTGAATATTATATGAATGTTTATGGACGTATAAATAATATTGAAGAATCGGGTTGGAGAGTAGATATCCCAATTAATGAGGACAATACATTGAATTTAGATAAGATGTATATAGGATCCGACATTGGAATAGGAGGTAGATTATTTGAGTAATTGGAATTTGAACAGTTTTGACAATTTATATGCTTCATTAGCTGAATCAACTTATCGTGATAGGCCCACAAACTTCTCATATGAACAATTGGATCAAATCCAGGAAGAGCGTTCAAAGCTCAAATGGGAGTATGACAATGAGATCGATTCTTTCTATAAAAATCAGAAAAAGCTGGAATCGAAAGCCAAAAAAAATCAGTAAGGTTGCCCTTACTGATTTTTAGTTGGTTCCGGATGATGCTGTATCTGCGCCACTGTCTGTTGCGGTGGAGCCTTGGTCTTGTGCTGCAGGTGAACTGGTGTCTGTAGCGGATGAGCTATCGGTTTCTTTTTGTGAACTTGTTTCTGTATTGCTTGAATCGGTTTGCGTATTGGTATTTGTATTGGTATCTGTAGCGCTGGAGTCAGATCCCTTATCGTGGACCACGACGACGCTGGTGCTACTAGATGGTTTATCTTCTGTTTTTTGATTGTCTTTATTAAGCAGGCTTATAATCGTAAAAGAAGTGACGATAATCCCTAAAAGACTGGCAATCGTGGCGACAACTGTTTGAAATAGTGATAGGCCTTGTTTGACTTTTTCACCACGTGAGGGTCTAGAATCTGTAGTATCCTCTGGTTTTTGGTTTTTGTTGCTTCTTGAATATTGTGACATGTTCATTCTCTTTCTATCAAAAATTGTTTTTAACACTTTCCTATTATAAGTCATTTTCTGAAAAATGTCTAAAAAGAACTGAATTTTATGGAGTGATTTTACCTCATCTCTCTTTATCAAATCCTTGTCCCAAGCGGTTAGAAATGATAAAATAGAAGTTACGTAAAAAGAAAGTGATGGATGCGTAGGACATGATTTATTTTGACAATTCAGCAACGACCAAACCTTATCCAGAGGCCCTTGCGACCTATACAGAAGTGGCCACTCGGATTTGGGGAAACCCTTCTAGTTTGCACAATCTAGGTAGTCAAGCGACTCGTATTTTAGAGGCTTCTAGAAAACAGATTGCAGAGTTAATTGGCAAGAAAGCTGAGGAAATTTACTTCACGTCTGGTGGGACCGAAGGGGACAACTGGATCCTCAAGGGTGTAGCCTTTGAGAAAGCTCCTTATGGCAAGCATATCATTGTCTCTGACATCGAGCATCCCGCTATCAAGGAGTCCGCTGCTTGGTTAAAGACGCAAGGATTTCAAGTGGATTATGCTCCAGTGGATGCGCGTGGCTTTGTCAAAGTGGATGCCTTGTCTAGTCTTCTCCGTCCAGATACGACCTTGGTCTCTGTCATGGCCGTCAACAATGAGATTGGCTCCATCCAGCCCATCCATGAAATTGCGGCTCTCCTAGAGGATCGTCCAACGATTAGTTTCCATGTCGATGCGGTTCAAGCTTTAGCCAAGGTAGCAACAGAAGTTTATCTACCAGAGCGCGTGGACTTTGCGACCTTCTCTAGTCACAAATTCCATGGTCTTCGTGGAGTTGGCTTTGTCTACATCAAAGAAGGCAAAAAGATCACCCCTCTCTTAACGGGTGGAGGTCAAGAAAAAGAAATGCGCTCGACAACTGAGAACGTGGCAGGTATCGCAGCAACAGCAAAAGCCCTACGCTTAGCTATGGAAAACCAAGAAGCTTTTGCCAACAAGACCCAGCAGATGAAAGAAGTCATCCGCAAAGAATTGGCCAACTATCCAGATGTCACCATCTTTTCTGGTGAGGATCACTTTGCGCCTCACATCTTGACTTTCGGGATCAAGGGAGTTCGTGGAGAAGTAGTGGTCCATGCCTTTGAAGAGTTTGATATTTACATCTCGACAACCAGTGCTTGCTCGTCCAAAGCTGGTAAGCCAGCTGGAACCTTGATTGCTATGGGAGTGGATAAGAGTATCGCACAGACAGCTGTTCGCTTGAGTCTCGATCTTGAAAACGACATGAGCCAAGTCGAGCAATTCTTAACCAAGTTCAAACTGATTTACGAGCAAACACGAAAAGTACGTTAATTTTAGAAGGAAATCAACATGACCTTAACCTATTCAGAAATTATGATTCGCTATGGAGAGCTTTCTACTAAAGGAAAGAACCGTATGCGTTTTATCAATAAACTTCGCAATAATATCCAAGATGTTTTATCTATCTATCCAGCTGTCAAAGTGACAGCTGACCGCGATCGGGCGCATGCCTATCTGCATGGGACAGATTATGAGCCAGTAGCAGAATCCCTCAAGCAGGTTTTTGGAATCCAAAATTTTTCACCCGTTTACAAGATTGAAAAATCTGTTCCGGCCTTAAAAGCGGCTGTGCAAGAGATCATGAAGGAGATTTACAAGGACGGCTTGACCTTTAAAATCTCAAGTAAGCGCAGTGACCATACCTTTGAACTCGATAGTCGCGAGCTCAATCAAACCTTGGGAGGTGCGGTCTTTGAAGCGATCCCAACTATCCAAGCTCAGATGAAAAAACCAGATATCAACTTGCAGGTTGAAATCCGAGAAGAAGCAGCCTACATCTCTTATGAAACCATTAAAGGAGCAGGTGGCCTTCCTGTTGGTACGTCTGGTAAGGGCATGCTCATGCTTTCTGGTGGGATCGACTCTCCAGTAGCTGGCTACCTAGCCTTAAAGCGGGGTGTGGACATTGAGGCAGTACACTTTGCTAGCCCACCTTATACTAGCCCAGGTGCGCTGAAAAAAGCCCATGATTTAACACGGAAGTTGACCAAGTTTGGGGGCAATATCCAATTTATCGAGGTGCCCTTCACAGAGATTCAAGAAGAAATCAAGGCAAAAGCGCCAGAAGCTTACCTCATGACCTTGACCCGTCGCTTTATGATGCGCATTACAGACCGCATTCGCGAGGTTCGAGGTGGTTTGGTGATTATCAATGGTGAAAGTTTGGGACAAGTGGCTAGCCAAACCTTAGAGAGTATGCAAGCCATCAATGCAGTAACCAATACGCCGGTTATCCGTCCGGTAGTGACCATGGACAAATTGGAAATCATCGATATTGCCCAAGCCATTGATACCTTTGAAATTTCTATCCAGCCATTCGAAGACTGTTGTACCATCTTTGCACCGGATCGTCCAAAGACCAATCCAAAACTCAAAAATGCGGAGCAATATGAGCAACGTATGGATGTGGAAGCTTTGGTTGAGCGTGCGGTAGCAGGTATCATCGTAACAGAGATCACACCAAAAGCAGAAAAAGATGAGGTCGATGACCTGATTGAGGATTTGCTATAGGAGAGACTGGGAGTATCCAGCCTCTTTTTCTAACCAACTTAAAGGAGACAAGATGAAAAAAATTATCGTTTTAATGACAAGTTTGCTTCTGTTGACAGGCTGCGTCAAAGTATCATTTACTGGCCCGAAAAAAGAAGAAAAGACCAGCCAGTCAACCAGCAGTAAAAAAGAACCCCTCACATTTGTCAGAGCCGACCAGTACAAAGACCAGGACAACGAAGTCTTGGAAGCATCTGAGAAATTTATCAAGGAACATCCAACGCTTGGAGAACCTGGAAAATTATTTGTCTTTTTCCCAGGATATACCTTTGGAAATGAGGAAAATCGCTTCGCCTTATTCTTTATTGTGAATCGTACCACCACAACCATCGATCGTGATGGATCCTTTGTCCTGAATTTGGAATATGATGGAGAGCCACTTTTTAAAGATGTTACAGTTGACTATGAAGTGAGCGAATCGGGTGTGTTAAAACCAAATACTGCTGCAGCAATTCCGATAAAAATTACTAAGGAACAAGAAGAAAAAATGAAGGGGATGAACGATTCGTCTAAAGCCAAAATGAGCTTTAATGACTTTAAATTTAAGGATAAGTAGATGAAAGCCGGTTTTGAATGCGATCTTAAACTACAAGATACAAAAAATAGATTTTTCAAAGAAAATTCGCTTTCAAAGCGCAAAAATACTTGTCTTTGTCTGATAGAAGTGATATACTTAGAGAGTTGACTATGCACATGCCTGTGCAACCGCTCGAACATCGTCGCTCATTTCCATGAGAGTAAGTGGTTCGTCCCACGATGCTAGGCGAGTCTTCACAAAAATACGGGGAAACCCAAAAATACATAGGAGGTGCATAATGAGCACATACGCAATCATTAAAACTGGCGGAAAACAAGTTAAAGTTGAAGTTGGTCAAGCAGTCTACGTTGAAAAATTGAACGTTGAAGCTGGTCAAGAAGTTACTTTTAACGAAGTTGTTCTTGTTGGTGGTGAAAACACTGTTGTCGGAACTCCACTTGTTGCTGGAGCTACTGTAGTTGGAACTGTTGAAAAACAAGGAAAACAAAAGAAAGTTGTTACTTACAAGTACAAACCTAAAAAAGGTAGCCACCGTAAACAAGGTCACCGTCAACCTTACACTAAAGTTGTCATCAACGCAATCAACGCTTAATTTTTAGGAGAACACATGATACAAGCAGTCTTTGAACGAGCCGAAGATGGCGAGCTGAGGAGTGCAGAAATCACTGGGCACGCTGGAAGCGGTGAATATGGCTTTGATGTCGTGTGTGCATCGGTTTCGACTCTAGCCATTAACTTTGTCAACTCTGTTGAGAAATTTGCAGGCTACGAACCGGATCTAGAATTAAACGAAGAAGAAGGTGGCTTCCTTCGGGTCACAATCCCGACAGATATTCCACCACATCAAAGAGAAATGACCCAACTATTCTTTGAATCATTTTTCTTAGGGATGGCAAACTTATCGGAGAACTCTTCAGAGTTCGTCCAAACAAGAGTTATCACAGAAAACTAACATGGAGGAAAACAATTATGTTGAAATTGAATCTTGCTAACTTGCAACTTTTCGCCCACAAAAAAGGTGGAGGTTCTACATCAAACGGACGTGATTCACAAGCAAAACGTCTTGGAGCTAAAGCAGCTGATGGACAAACTGTAACAGGTGGATCTATCCTTTACCGTCAACGCGGTACTCACATCTACCCAGGTGTGAACGTTGGACGTGGTGGAGACGATACTTTGTTCGCAAAAGTTGAAGGCGTAGTACGCTTCGAACGTAAAGGTCGCGATAAAAAACAAGTTTCTGTTTACCCAATCGCAAAATAATAAGGTTTCTTAAACCTTTTTTCCCGAGCCTTGAAATATTAAGGTGAGGAAGCTAGAAATAGCATAAATCAAAGCTTTCCGGATTGACGGAAGGCTTTTTTCTTTTATCTATTATAAAAATATCATGTTTACTCTTGTTAATATAATGTTTGAATTTGTGTTTTTTGAAAAATGTAGTATAATAGAGACAAATATAGTAGGAATGGAAGTAGTACCATGAAAGATAGCAGACATGTTGAAATTCTTCAGGAACTGGATCGAAAAAGTGTGGTATCGGTCAAAGAGCTCAAGGAACTTTTTGGGGTGACAGATATGACCATTCGTCGAGATCTGATTGATCTTGAAAAACAAGGTCTTTTAGTTCGTGTACATGGTGGGGCCCACAAAAAAGTCAAAGATAGCTTATTAGAAGCTTCTCACAGTGAAAAAAATCTGATCAATATTGATGAGAAACGAAGCATTGCCAAAAAATGTGCAGACTTGATCGAAAATGGGGATACCGTCTTTATTGGCTCTGGTACAACAACAGACTTTATCGGAGATTATTTGGAAGGGAAAGAAATTAGCATCGTCACCAACTCCCTGCCTATTTTTGAGAAGCTCAAGGATTTCCCGAATTATGACTTGATCTTAGTTGGTGGTCGCTACAGGGTAAAGACACAAACCTTTGTCGGTCAATTTGCCAATAAACTTTTGAAAGAAATCAAGGTTTCTAAGGCCTTCATCGGGGTGAATGGAATCGATGGCCATAGTGTATCTACTGCTAATGAAGAAGAAGGAAATGGCAATGCCATTATTCTGAACAATGCGATAGAGAAATATGTGGTAGCTGATAACAGCAAGTTTGATAGTTATTCCTTCTACAGTTTCTATCGCGTGGAAGATCTAAATGCCATTATTACCGATGATAGTATTCCAAAGAAAATCAAAGACAAATACGGCTTGTATACGAAAATCATATAAAATCAGAGGCTGGGACAAAAGTCCTAGCCTCTCAATTGTCTTTGGATTGTCGAGCAAGACGCAGTGGTTGAGTGCTCAAAGCACTGCTTTGAGGTGGCGGATAGAACTTGCGAAGCAAGTATCCTAAGTCTTTGTTCGCTTTTAAAGCTTCAAAGATGCCCTATGTTGACGGAAACTATGTTTCCTTTATCTGCAACCTTCAACAGTCTCCCAG
>CAJZGQ010000052.1 GCA_916048115.1 uncultured Streptococcus sp.
ACGACGAAATCGAATTCTAACGAATTACCGATTTCTGTCCCACTCTCTTTTTTATGCTTCTTTTGTTTCTTCTTCAGCTACTTCTTCAGAATCTTTTTCATCCAACTCTAACACGATGTCTTCAGATTCTGTTTGTTTGCGAATGGATTGAACCAAGTCATTGCCACTTAGATTTTCTTTTTGAAGTTTATCCTTAAATGAGTGATAGACTTCTTGAGATTTTTCAACCACATCTTGCGTCTTTTCTTTGACAGATTCCAAAACAGTTCCTGTCGTAATTTCTCCAGAACCAACTTTTTCTTTGGTTTGTTGGATCACTTCGGCTGCTTGTTTTGAAACATCCTTAGCAGTTTGTTTCACCGATTCATGTACTTCTTGAGGATCTTCTTGATAATCTTTTACGAAGCGCACCACCTTTTTAGTGACTTTCTTTCCTTGCTCTGTTGATAAATAGTAGGCTGCTGAAGCACCTGAAATCACACCAATTAATAAACTAGATAAACGTCCCATATTCTTCCTCGATTCTATTTAAATAATTTTGAAGCCATCTTAATCGCTTTTAATCCGATAGAGGCTTTTACAGTTTTCCCACCAGCTGATGCAGCTTTAACACTCAATTGACGCGCTTGGTCATTCAAATCTGAGACAGACTCTGAAAGATCCGCTACAGCTGTAAACAAGGGGTCGATCGTTGCCACTTTTTGATTCAAATCATCCGTTAAAACATTGACTTTTGCCAATAGATCATTGGTCTGATGCAAGGTGACATTGACATCTGATGTCAACACTTGGATCGTTTTTTGCGTCTCATCTACAACTTTTCCAATCTTTGAAAGGAAAAAAATCATATAAATAACAAGCGCTACTAAGGCAAGGCCTAAAAGGCCGTATGCGATTTCAATAAACATATGTTACTCCTTTTCTTCTACATAATAAGGGGCTTTTTTGTGACGTTGGTAAACGATAATGGCGAGTCCAACTAGAATCAGGATCATCGATAGCCATTGAGAAACACGCAGACCTGCAAACATCAAGCTATCCGTCCGCATTCCCTCGATAATCATTCGCCCAAAACCATACCAAATGAGGTAAAAGGCTGTGATTTCACCTTGCCTCAAAAAATGAGGTTTTCTACGAAGAAGCAAGATCAAGAGAAATCCTAACAGATTCCAACTGGATTCATATAAGAAAGTTGGCTGACGATAACTGCCATCTATATACATTTGGTCTCGAATAAAAGAGGGCAGGTAGTTGAGGCTCTTAACAGTAGATCCATAAGCTTCCTGGTTAAAGAAGTTCCCCCAGCGACCAATGCTCTGGGCAATCATGACGCTTGGGGCCGCAATATCTAAAAAGTCGATCGGTTCAATCAAACGTCTACGAGAGAAAAGATAAAGAACTAAAGCACCCGTTAAGAGACCACCATAAATCGCGATTCCTCCGTTCCAAATAGCAAAAATCTCACCAAGGTGCTGGCTATAATAGCCCCATTCGAAAGTAACGTAATAGAGTCTGGCACCCACAATCGCAAGAGGAAAAGCAATCAGAATGAAATCAATGATGGCATCTGGATCAATTTTCTTACGTGGCGCTTCTTTCATGGAAAGATAAACAGCTAGAATCAAACCAGAGACAATACAAATTGCGTACCAACGAATACTGAACGGACCTAATTGAAGGGCTACTGGATTCATTCCTTCACCTCATTTTGACTAATCAACTGGGACAAACGTTCTTCAAAGGTTTTAGTGGCATCATAGCCCATTTGTTTGGCACGAACATTCATGGCTGCTGCTTCAATCACGACCGAAATATTTCGACCTGTCTTCACTGGAATGCGAATACGAGGAATGGTGACTCCACCGATTTCTAACTCTTCTGCGTTGTTACCAAGACGATCATAAGTTTGGTCCTTAGCATAATTTTCCAGGTAAACGTCGATTTGAACTTGTGAAGAATCCTTCACAGCACTCGCACCGTATAGACTCATGACATCGATAATCCCGACACCACGGATTTCTAGTAGGTGACGTAGGATTTCAGCAGGCTCTCCCCAAAGGGTCATCTCATCTCTCGCATAGATATCGACTCGGTCATCCGCTACGAGACGGTGACCCCGCTTGACAAGTTCCAAAGCTGTCTCGCTCTTACCGATCCCGCTATCTCCTTGGATCAAGACCCCCATCCCATAAATATCCATCAAAACACCATGAACACTGGTACGTTCTGCCAAGCGGCTATCCAAATAACTGGATAACTCACCAGACAAACGGCTCGTCGCAACATTGCTCTTTAAAATAGCCAGCTGCTTCTCTTCCGCAGCCCGTAACATTTCTTCTGGAATGTCCAAATTCCGCGCGACAATGATGACAGGTGTCTCTGGCTGGAACATCTTGCGCAAAACTTGATGTCGGTTGTGAGAGCTCATCTTCACCAGGTAGGACCATTCTTTCATTCCTACAAGCTGAATCCGCTCAGGTGTGTAATAGTCAAAATAGCCCGTCATTTCAAGACCTGGACGTGAGATGTCCGCAGTCGTAATTTCCTTGCTTAAGAGGTTATCATCCCCATAAACAACTGACAGACGAAGCTTTTCCTGTATATCGCGAACAGTAACTGCCATATCATTCTCCCTTTTAAAATTCTCTCTCTATTATAGCAGATTTTCTCTTCAGACGAGAGACTGAAGTGTCATTTGAATGATCCATTTTCAACTCCTTTTTAATGCGACTAAAAAGAGGCCAAGACAAATGTCTCTAACCTCTAGGAAATGATGGTAACATCTGAAGAATGCTCCAGCCTTCAGCCTTGCAAAAAATCTTTGATCATGAATTTGATTCCAGTCGAGACAGCATAGACCACCGCATTTGAAGGAAATGCAATCAAGCCGAGCGTAAAGGCGATAGGTCCTCCCCCCAACAAGGACAAAACCAGATACAACATCGGCAGAAATAAAATCGAAAACCGATAAATTTGTGGCTCTCTTGCCCTTTCTGTTGTCAGAAACAAGAGGTAGAAGAGACTATTCCAAATGCCCAGTGGAAAAAGGGCCATTCCGATAAAAACTGTTCCAACTCCTTCTCCAAAAACACGATTTAAAATGAAAAACTGTCCTATAAAACTGAAAAAGAGATATAGAATAAAAGCAAGGTAATAGAACTTCTGCTTCATCCGGATCTCCTTTTAGAAAAACGGACTATCATTCTGATCATGAATGGGTTCGGCCTCTTTTCTCCGACGAGGTCGAGGGCCATCGTCAAATATTTCCTGCTCCTCTTCGTCCTTATAAGGTAAGGTCGTATCTAACAGCAAGTAGATAATTACACCGATAAAGGCATGAGAGACCGTAAAAAGAATAAACAAGAAGCGTAGCAGCGTTACACTCAGATCAAATTTATCAGCCAGCCCAGCTAGCACACCTGAAACCAGGCGGTGGCGTTTTGATTTGTAAAATGATGATGTCATTTGATTTTCCTCTTTCTAGTTAGACCTATTTTAGCAGAGTCTAACTAGAAAGAGATCCGCCTAAAGACCGATTCTCATTCCTGTCTCATTTCAAGGAGTTGCAGACGACCGTGACAGCGACCGCAAGCATATTTCTTCAGATCGATTTTTCGCTTTCGCCTATACTCTTGTCTACAATGAGAACATCGGTAGAGATAAACTCGCTTTTTTCTCGATTTTTCTGGTAGCGGTGGTGTGAATCGAAGTCCATCCACTTGCTGAAGGAGCTGTTTAAAGGCTAGATCTTTGTGGCGATAGCCTTTTCCTTGGTCGTAAAGATGGTAATGGCAGAGCTCATGGCGGACGATTTTCCGAAAGGTCTCTAATCCTAAAGTCTGATAAATCTTGGGGTTGAAATCAAGATGCCGATCCTTAGGAAAGAAACGGCCTCCGGTGGTTTGGAGACGCGGATTCCACACTGCTTGATGGCGGAATTCCCTACCAAAATCTTCCAGAGATACCTGGCGTACATAGTCAGTCAGATTCATTCGGTGCTACCAAACTGAGGTTGACTTTTTCGCGTTCCACGTCGATCTTCTTCACCCAGACCGTCACTACATCTCCTACAGAGACGACTTGGCTTGGATGCTTGATAAATTGCTTGCTCATATGGGAGATATGAATCAAGCCATCCTCGTGAATGCCAATATCGACAAAGGCTCCGAAATCAACCACATTGCGCACAACCCCTTCTAATTTTTGACCAATGTGGAGGTCTTTAATATCCAAAACATCCTGACGGAGCACTGGTGCATCAAAGGAATCCCGCAAATCGCGACCTGGTTTTAGGAGATCATCAATGACATCTTTCAGGGTTTCCGGCCCCAGTTCTAGCTGGGTCGACATTTCCTCTATCTTGACAGCTTTTAATTTTTCTTGAGCAGATTCATCGAGTTCGGTAATCCCAAGGAGTTCAAAAAGTTTTTCAACTTCCTTGTAACTTTCAGGGTGGACGCCAGTATTGTCCAAAATGTTTTTACTTTCAGGAATGCGCAAGAATCCCGCTGCCTGCTCAAAAGCCTTGGCCCCGAGGCGAGGGACTTTTTTAATCTGTCCCCGTGAGAGGATCATTCCTTCTTCTTCCCGATATTTCACGATATTTTCAGAGATGGTCTTATTAAGTCCTGCTACATGCGCTAAGAGAGAGGGACTAGCAGTATTGATATTAACCCCAACTTGGTTGACCACTGTATCCACGACAAAATCCAAACTTTCCGTCAATTTTTTCTGATTGACATCGTGCTGGTATTGACCCACACCGATCGACTTGGCATCGATTTTCACCAACTCAGCCAAGGGATCTTGCAAGCGGCGGGCAATAGAGATGGCCGAGCGTTTTTCAACGGTTAATTCTGGGAACTCATGACGGGCCAACTCACTAGCTGAGTAGACAGAGGCTCCACTTTCATTGACAATGACATAGCGGACCCCTGGATGGTCATGGAGTACTTCAGCGACAAAGGCCTCACTTTCACGGCTAGCGGTTCCATTACCGATTGCAATAATCTCTACGTCAAACTCCTTGATCAAGGAGGACAAATCTTTCTTGGCCTGCTCGATCTGAGCTGGTTTTGCAGGGGCAACCGGATAGATAACCTGGGTGGCAAGCATTTTGCCTGTCTCATCGACAACCGCTAATTTGGCACCGGTCCGAAAAGCTGGGTCAAATCCAAGGACCACGCGCCCTTTTAATGGAGGGATAAGCAATAGATTCCGTAGATTTTCAGAGAACAATTGAATGGCACCGTCTTCTGCCACCTCTGTCAACTCTGTCCGAATCCGACGTTCAATCGCAGGTACGATTTTTTTCTTAACCGCTTGCTGAATAACCTCATCGACATAGGCATTTTTGCTTTTAAAACGAGCTTCAAAGATGCGAATGATTCGATCCAGATGGTGCTCAAATCCGACTTTAAGAACGCCCAATTTTTCCCCACGATTGAGAGCCAGGGTCCGGTAGCCTTGCATACTCTTGATCTTTTCAGAAAAATCATAGTAGATTTCAAAGGTTCTCTTAGGATCTAAGCTTTCATCCTTCAAGGTTGACGTCATGAGGGAATGACCATGAATTTCTTGATAGGTGAGGGCCCGCAATTGGGTATCCTCTGAAATAGCTTCTACCAGAATATCCACTGCACCAGCTAAAGCCACTGTTTCAGTTGGGAAGGTCTCACAGGTAAATTTCTGAGCCTCTGCTTCCAAGTTTGGACTATTTTGCAGGATGAGACGTGCCAAGGGGAAAAGTCCTGCTTCTCGGGCAATCGTCGCCTTAGTTCGTCGTTTTTCCTTATAAGGTAGATAAAGCTCTTCGACATCCGCTAATTTTTCAGCAGCTTCAATAGCCTGCTTGAGCGCCTCTGTCAGTTTGCCTTGTTCCTCAATCTTAGCAAGGACGGTTTCCTTTCGTTCAGCTAGAGCCGTTAAGGATTTGTCCCGATCAATAATAGCCTTGATCGCTACTTCATCTAAATTTCCCGTCATATCTTTTCGATAGCGAGCAATGAAGGGAATGGTTGAGCCTTCTGCGGTCAGACTCAATACGGTATCGATTTGTTTTAAGCTAACACCCAATTCTTGGGCTATTTTTTCATATTTATCCATAGCTTCTATTATAGCATATTTTACCGTAGCCAAGGCTTCTAGCCACCTATTTGCTAGGGTTTTGTAGAAGTTTCCTCCTTGTCTTTTATGCTCTATTTCCCCCTTGATCTTTCCTTTTTGTTATAATGATAGAAAACGAAAAAGGAGGCCCAAAAATGGCTATTAAATTTTCTAAGACAGATGATCTTGATAAAATGTTTGAAAACTTTGCAAGTTTTCCAGATCTAGAAAAAACAGTTGAATTCCCCGAAGAAAAAAAGAAAGCAGAAACGGCTGCTAAAGATGCAAAGAAGGCTAAGTAATGACATTCTTTCAACACTTTCCCTCTAGCGTCTTGCAGGCTGGGGCTATTTTTCTCTCGATTATCATCGAGGCCCTGCCCTTTGTCCTGATCGGAAGTATCATTTCAGGAATGATTGAGGTTTATGTCACACCTGAGAAGGTTTACCGTTTTCTTCCCAAAAATAAATTTGGGCGAATCTTCTTTGGGACCTTTATCGGCTTTATCTTTCCTTCCTGTGAATGCGGAATTGTTCCCATTATCAATCGCTTTCTAGAAAAGAAAGTTCCAAGTTATACTGCTGTTCCCTTTCTGGTGACAGCACCTGTCATCAATCCCATCGTTCTCTTTGCGACCTATTCAGCCTTTGGGAATTCTATTAAGATGGCCCTCTATCGAGCCCTTGGTTCCCTACTGGTCGCAACGGTACTAGGGATCTTCCTTGGCTTTATTCAGACAGATTCAATCCAAAAAGAACATCGCAAGCCTGTGCATGAACATGATTTTAGCGATTTAAGCAAAGGCCAAAAGCTCTTTCAAGTCTTGGTGCAGGCAATTGATGAATTCTTTGATACAGGACGCTACTTGGTATTCGGTTGTCTTTTTGCAAGCTTCGTCCAAGTCTATGTCCCAACACGTATCCTCACTTCAATCAGTGCGACACCGGTTATTGCTATTCTCCTCCTTATGGCCTTGTCCTTCCTCCTCTCACTTTGTAGCGAGGCAGACGCCTTTATCGGCTCCTCTCTTCTGAGTAGTTTTGGAGTAGCGCCGGTGCTGGCCTTTCTGGTGATTGGACCCATGCTTGATGTCAAGAATCTCCTCATGATGAAAAATTATCTCAAGACCCGTTTTATCTGGCAATTTATCGGAATTGTCTGTGGAGTTGTGCTCCTATACTCTTGGATTGTGGGGGTAGCTTTATGATACGATTTTTGATCTTAGCAGGTTATTTTGAGCTCACCATGTATCTTCAATTATCCGGTAAGCTCAATCAATACATCAACTTACACTATTCTTACTTGGCTTATATTTCCATGTTTTTGTCCTTCGTTTTAGCTCTTGTGCAGCTGATTATCTGGGTCAAACAAATGAAAATCCATAGTCATCTATCCGGCTTATGGGCAAAAGTGGCGAGTATCTTCTTGCTCTGTATTCCTTTATTTGTCGGCTTATTTTTCCCAACAGTGACGCTGGATTCTCAAACTGTCTCTGCCAAAGGCTATCACTTCCCAGTGGCAGCAGGTTCTTCCAAAGAAATTCAACAGGATGAAGGGACAACAACCCAGTATCTCAAACCGGATACCAGTAGCTATTTTACTAAGTCCGCCTATGAGTCAGAGATGAAGCAGGCAGCTAAGAAATATGTTGATAAAAAGGTGATCCAAGTGACTACTGAAAATTATATGGAAGTCATGGAAGTCATTTATGATTATCCAGACCAATTTGCGGGAAAGACCATCGAGTTGACCGGTTTTGTTTACAATGACCCTAATAACAAAGACAGTCAATTCCTCTTTCGCTTTGGGATCATCCACTGTATCGCAGACTCGGGCGTCTACGGTCTTTTAACAACCGGTGCTCCTCAACATTTTGACAACAATACCTGGATCCATGCAAAAGGAACCTTGTCCATTGAATACCACAAACAGCTCAAGCAAAGCTTGCCTGTCCTCCACATTACGGATTGTCAAACCATTACAAAACCGGTTAATCCTTATGTCTACCGCGTATTCTGATGGAGCTTCCGTTGTAGATCCAAACACCTTATAACAGTTCAAGCTAGAATCCACATTGGTTCTAGCTTTTTCGATGCTGTCTACTCAAATCCCATCGGAAAATATTCAGAACAACGATTCCAGCAAAGAAATCTTGTAGATTTTATGGTAAAATATGGTTAATAAAATAGGAAATAGG
>CAJZGQ010000053.1 GCA_916048115.1 uncultured Streptococcus sp.
AAGTGATTGAAAATCCAGTAGACTACACCACTCGTGTGGTTCTACGTGAACAATTGGATGAAGTCCTCGATACTCTGACAGATCGGGAAGAAAACGTTTTGCGTCTTCGTTTCGGTTTGGACGATGGAAAAATGCGGACCTTGGAAGATGTGGGGAAAGTCTTCAACGTGACCCGTGAACGGATCCGTCAGATTGAAGCCAAAGCCCTCCGCAAACTCCGCCACCCAAGCAGAAGCAAACCATTGCGTGATTTTATTGAGGATTAAAAATGTCCGGGGGACATTTTTAACGGTCGCCTAGAAATGAAGAAGCGACCTAGGTCCAGTGGACATTTTTAACGGCCACCCAAAAACCAAAGAGTGGCCAGGTCCGGGGGACCTTTTTAACCCGAGCCAAGAAATTCAAAAGCGAGGAATGTCCAGTGGATCTTTTTAACCCGAGCCAAGAAATTCTATCGAGAGTAAAATAGCAAAAAAGGAAGTCATATGGCATATACAACTGAGCAAATTGAAGAAATTAAAAATAAAATCTTAAATGCTTTGGAAGAGGTAATCGATCCGGAGCTTGGGATTGACATTGTCAATTTAGGTCTTGTCTACGAGATAAATTTTGACGGTGAAACTGGAGCAACCATCATTGATATGACCCTAACGACCATGGGCTGTCCATTAGCGGATCTTCTGACAGATCAGATTCATGATGTTTTAGCAGAAGTAGAAGAAGTGACATCAGTGGATGTGAAGTTGGTCTGGTACCCTGCTTGGACGGTTGAAAAGATGAGCCGTTATGCACGGATCGCACTTGGAATTAGTTAAACATTCTATGCATCAAAATAAATCAGAGGTTGGGGTTTCCCTAACCTCTGATTTATTTATCCCTATTTTTTTGAACAAGTATTTACAAATTCTTAGCAAATTTTCAGATAAAGTTGCAATCATCAAGGGGACAGGGTATAATAGCATAAATAGAAAATAAAGGAGATTTACATGAATCAGTATCCTTTGGTCTACTTGGACCATGTGACAAAGAATTATGGGCATGAAGTTGCTCTCATGGATGTTAGTTTGAACATCCAACCTGGCCGTATTATTGGCCTTTTGGGGCCTAATGGTAGCGGGAAAACAACCATCATTAAATTGATTAATGGTTTGTTGCAACCAAGCCTTGGAAATATCTATATTCATGGGCAATTACCATCCCCAGCTTCTAAAAAAGTTGTTTCCTATTTGCCAGATACGACTTATCTGAATGAAAATATGAAAATTAGTGATGCTATTAGCTATTTCCAAGATTTTTATGCAGATTTTAATGTCCAACGAGCTTACCAATTGCTCAACGATTTACATTTGCATCCAAATCAAAAATTGAACAGCCTTTCAAAAGGGAACAAGGAAAAAGTACAATTGATTTTGGTGATGAGTCGTGAAGCTGACTTGTATGTCCTTGATGAACCAATCGGTGGGGTTGACCCAGCAGCGCGTGATTATATTTTGCGGACCATTATTCAAAACCGACGTCCAAATTCTTCTGTCTTGATTTCTACTCACTTGATTGCGGATATTGAGCAAGTTTTGGATGAAGCGATTTTCATCAACCAAGGAAGAATCCTCTTGCATGAAAATACGACTGTTTTGCGCAATCAACACGGAAAATCAATCGATGAGATCTTCCGTGATCAATTCCGTGTTTATTAGGAGGACCCCATGTTTGGTAAATTATTAAAATACGAATTTAAGTCAACAAGTAAATGGTATCTGTTGATTACTTTGATCGCACTAGGTTTGTCAGTGATTACAGGTATTATCGGAGGAAGTTCTACAACAACTTTTTCAAGTATGGAACCAGATACCATGAAAATGGTAGCAGGAACTCTTGGAATTCTCATTTTTGGCGGTATCATCGGTCTTTATCTTAGTAACTACTATATTATTATCCGTCGTTTCTATTCCAACTTATACGGACGTGAAGGTTACTTGACCTGGACCCTTCCAGCTAGCCCTCATGCGATTATTTTGTCTAAATTTGTGGGAGCTTTAGTAGCGAGTCTTTACTGCCTATTCCTTCTATTTTTGAGTGGTTTTATCACAATTATTGTGATGGGCGCTGTCATAGGAGAAGACCTCTCTCCTGTATTTAGTATTATCGCTGAAGTTTTTTATCATTCAATTTTTTATTGGATGATTATCTGGTGGATTTTTACCACAGCTTCAGGAATCTTACTATTTTATGTATCAATCGCACTTGGCCAACTGTTCCAAAATCGTCGTGGATTGAAAGCTATTCTATTTTTCTTTCTTTTGTGTATTGTGTTAAGTATCATCGGTACAGCAGTCAATCCATTAAAAGATTCATATGCTATCGGGTATGCATTGGCTTATTATGGAAATATTGATGATTTTGGACCTAACTTCATCCCAGGTCTCATTTATGAAGTCATCAAAATTGTTTCTATGTACTTCACGGTTCACTATATCAGTAAGTACAAGTTGAATCTTCAATAAGAACAGTTAATTGAGCAAGGAGCTCCCCAGTGGAAGCCTTCTTGTTCAATTTTTTTCTTTTGCATTTTTAGCTACATTTTGATATACTAATTGTATTCGTTTTGGGGTCGTTACGGATTCGACAGGCATTATGAGGTATATTTTGCAACTCATCTAGCGGATGTAAAACGCCAGTTAAATATAACTGCAAAAAATAATAATTCTTACGCTTTAGCTGCCTAAACACCAGCAGGCGTGACCCGATTCGAATCGCTCGTGTTTGATGACAGGTCTTTATTTTAGCGAGATACGATCTAACTTTGTCTAGAAGTTAGATAAGAGATTGATAGACTCGCAGGTACAGGGCTTGAGTTATGTGTCGTGTAGCTGTTAAACTAAGACATAACCTATGGTTGTAGACAAATATGCTGGCAGGTGTTTGGACGTGGGTTCGACTCCCACCGGCTCCATATTTTTATTCATGGAAGATTACTCAAGAGGCTTAAGAGGCCGTGTTGGAAACGCGGTAGGCGTGTAAAAGCGTGCGTGGGTTCGAATCCCATGTCTTCCGTTGTTGAGACATCATTGTGTAGCAGTGGTGTTTTTTTGTACAATAAAGAGTCCCAAAAATAGACAAGTGAGGGAGGAGAAAAAGTGATTGCACAGCTAGATACCAAATCAGTCTATACCTTTATGGAAAGCCTTGTGACTATAAAAGACTATGTTCAAGTGGCTAAAAGCATGGGGTATGGCGCATTGGGAATCATGGATATAGATAATTTATATGGTGCTTATGAATTTATCGAAGCCTGTCAGGCCCACAAGCTCAGCCCCTTGGTCGGTTTAGAAATTGGACTAGAGGTAGACAATGAAACAATTCCGTTTCGGATGATGGCCCTGTCAACGAAGGGCTACCAGAATCTGATGAAGATGTCGACCGTCAAAATGATGGGGAAGAGCAATTGGGATGATGTGAAGCACCTAACAGAAGGAGTAGCAGTTATTGTCCCAGCGCCTTTTGCTAGTGGAGACTTTCCTCTTGGTCTAGATTACTTCATCGGAGTTTTTGCGGATACGCCGGTCCAAGAGTTTAGCCACCCTGTGCTCCCTCTTCATACTGTGCGTTTCTTTGAGTCGGAAGATGTGGAAGCCATGCAGATGCTGGCGGCCATCAAGGACAATCAAAGCTTGACAGAAACAGGGCCAATTGATCCTACAACAGTCCTAAAAACTCCTCAGGATTTAAAGAATGATTTTGCAGAGCGATTTCCTCAAGCCATCACAAATCTGGAAAAACTAGTCCAAGGGATTCAATACGATATTGATACTCAGTTGAAATTGCCTCGCTTCAATCCCCAGAAATCAGCAGTTGCGGAATTGAGAGAATTAGCTCAAGCCGGTCTTCTTCGAAAGAACTTGACCAGTCCGGTCTATCAAGAACGTCTGGAGAATGAATTAGACATTATTCACCAAATGGGCTTTGATGATTATTTCTTGATTGTCTGGGACCTTCTTCGTTTCGGACGGAGTCAAGGTTATTATATGGGAATGGGACGTGGGTCTGCTGTAGGTTCACTAGTAGCCTATGCATTAGGAATTACAGGGATTGATCCTGTGGAGAAGAACCTCCTCTTTGAGCGCTTTTTAAATGTGGAGCGCTACACCATGCCGGATATTGATATTGATATTCCTGATATCTATCGTCCAGAATTTATCCGCTATGTGCGAGACCGTTACGGGAGTTACCATGCAGCTCAGATCGTGACCTTTTCAACCTTTGGGGCCAAACAAGCCATTCGAGATGTCTTTAAACGTTTTGGGGTACCAGAGTACGAATTGACCTCCATTACCAAGCGGATTGGTTTTAGGGATACACTGACGACTGCTTATGAACAGAATCTAGCTTTTCGACAAGTGATTCATAGCCGAGCAGAATTTGAGCGTGGCTTTGAAATTGCTAAAAGAATTGAAGGCCAACCAAGGCAGACCTCTATCCATGCGGCTGGGGTTGTGATGAGTGACCAGGATTTGACGGATCACATTCCTCTCAAGTATGGAGAAGACATGTTTGTCACCCAGTATGATGCTCATGCGGTTGAAGCCAATGGTCTGTTGAAGATGGACTTTTTGGGTCTGCGAAATTTAACCTTTGTTCAGAAAATGAAGGAAGCGGTCTATGAAAAGTACCAAGAAGAGATCGTGATTGAAGCCATTGATTTAGAAGATCCAGAAACCTTGGCCTTGTTTGCTGCTGGGGATACCAAGGGGATTTTCCAATTTGAACAGGCTGGAGCCATTCGCCTTTTGAGACGTGTGAGACCCAATCATTTCGAAGAAGTGGTAGCGACCACCTCTCTCAATCGTCCAGGCGCTAGTGATTACATTGATAATTTCGTCAAAAGAAAGCACGGCCAGGAAAAAGTTGACATTCTGGATCCAGCTATTGAAGAAATCTTACGGCCCACTTATGGGATCATGCTTTACCAAGAGCAGGTCATGCAGGTTGCTCAGCGTTTTGCAGGCTTTAGCCTAGGGAAAGCCGATATCTTACGTCGGGCCATGGGCAAAAAAAATGCGACTGAAATGCACAAGATGGAAGACGATTTTGTCACGGGTGCTCTTAAACTTGGTCATACGGAAGAAAAAGCCAAAGAGGTCTTTGCGATTATGGAAAAATTCGCAGGCTATGGGTTTAACCGTTCCCATGCCTATGCCTATTCTGCCTTGGCCTTTCAGATGGCCTATTTCAAGGTCCATTATCCAGATGTTTTCTTTGATGTCATGCTCAATTATTCGAGCAGTGATTATCTGACAGATGCTCTTCAGTTTGATTTTAAAGTCGCGCCATTATCCATCAATACCATCCCTTACAGAGATAAGTTTCAGGATCAAAAAATTTACTTGGGAATGAAAAATATCAAGGGACTCCCAAGAGATTTAGCGTATTGGATCATTGACAATCGTCCCTTTGAAAGTGTCGAAGATTTTATTTTACGCCTTCCTAATCAGTATCATAAATTACCTCTATTGACGCCTTTAGTAGAACTAGGGTTGTTTGATAACTTTGAGAAGAATAGACGCAAGGTGCTTCACAATTTGCCGAATTTATTTGTCTTTGCAGATGAGCTAGGCAGTTTGTTTGCGGATTCTAACTACTCCTGGACAGAGGCAGAGGACTATAGTCAGGCTGAAAAATATGAGAAGGAAGAGGTCATAATTGGAATTGGACTTAGTACCCACCCTTTGGTTGCGATTGGGCAAACGAGTCCCTACGAGATTCAGCCAATTTCTCAACTCATACAAGGAGAGCAGGCGCGAATCCTCGTAGAAGTGCAAGCCATTCGGACTATTCGAACCAAGTCGGGCGATCTCATGGCTTTCTTACAAGTCAGTGATACCAAGAAAAAACTAGATGTGACCCTTTTCCCTGAAACCTACAGTCGATTTTCCTCCTTGATAAAAGAAGGTGGCTTTTATTACTTGACAGGGAAAGTACAGGAGCGTGATGGGCGCTTACAGATGATTCTAGCAGAGGCTCAACTAGCGACTAATGAGAAATTTTGGATTCAGTTGCTCGATCATCGTCAGGATCAAACGATTCTTTCTATCTTGAAAAAATATCCAGGGCCATATCCTGTGGTATTGCGCTATGAAGATGAGAAAAAAACTCTTCAATTGAAGGGCTATACAGTTCAGAAAAACAAAGAATTGGAAGATGAACTAAAGAATCTCGTAATGAAAACGATTTATCGGTAAAAACTACGAAAAATACGAGAATTTTAGTCTTCTTTGTGTTATAATTACGTAGAATGTAAAAGAAAAAAAGGAGCAAAAACGAAATGAAACGTATTGCTGTTTTAACTAGTGGTGGAGATGCCCCTGGTATGAATGCTGCCATCCGTGCAGTTGTTCGTCAAGCAATTTCAGAAGGAATGGAAGTTTTCGGTATCTATGATGGATATGCGGGAATGGTTGCTGGTAAAATTCAGCCCCTTGATAGATCATCTGTTGGAGATATTATTTCCCGTGGTGGTACTTTCCTTCATTCAGCACGTTACCCTGAATTCGCACAACGCGAAGGTCAATTAAAAGGGATCGAGCAATTGAAGAAACACGGGATCGAAGGTGTTGTCGTTATTGGTGGAGATGGTTCTTACCATGGTGCGATGCGCTTGACTGAACTTGGATTCCCAGCTGTTGGTCTTCCTGGTACGATCGACAACGATATTGTCGGAACTGATTTTACAATTGGTTTTGATACTGCAGTCACAACTGCAATGGACGCGATCGATAAGATCCGTGATACTTCATCTAGTCACCACCGTACCTTCGTTATCGAAGTGATGGGACGTAACGCTGGAGATATTGCTCTTTGGGCAGGGATTGCATCTGGTGCAGATGAAATCATCATCCCTGAAGAAGGATTCAAGATCGAAGATGTTGTTGAGAGCATCAAAGAAGGTTACGCAAAAGGCCGCACCCACAACATTATCATTTTAGCTGAAGGCGTGATGTCTGCAGATGAATTCGGTAAAGCCTTGAAAGAGGCTGGTGATGAAAGTGACCTTCGTGTGACTGAGCTTGGCCACATCCAACGTGGTGGTTCACCTACTGCGCGTGACCGTGTTCTTGCTTCACGTATGGGAGCACACGCTGTTAAATTGCTGAAACAAGGAATCGGTGGTGTAGCCGTTGGTATCCGTAATGAAAAAATGGTTGAAAACCCAATCCTTGGTAAAGCAGAAGAAGGTGCCCTCTTTAGCTTGACAGAAGATGGTAAGATTGTGGTAAACAATCCACATAAAGCTGATCTTGGTCTTGCCGAGTTGAACCGTAGCTTGTCTTCAATCTAATGTTATTTCATTAATTCGTTAACCTTGTCTTAAAAAGACAGATATATTTAAAAAGGAGTCATATATATCATGAACAAACGTGTAAAAATCGTTGCAACTTTAGGTCCTGCGGTAGAAATCCGTGGCGGTAAAAAATTCGGTGAAGATGGATACTGGGCTGAAAAACTTGACGTTGAAGCTTCAGCACAAAACATTGCTAAATTGATCGAAGCTGGCGCTAACACTTTCCGTTTCAACTTCTCACACGGTGACCACCAAGAACAAGGTGAACGTATGGCGACTGTTAAACGTGCAGAAGAAATCGCTGGTAAAAAAGTTGGTTACCTTCTTGATACAAAAGGTCCTGAAATTCGTACTGAATTGTTCGAAGGCGAAGCTAAAGAATACTCTTATACAACTGGTGAAAAAATTCGTGTTGCGACTAAACAAGGTATCAAATCAACTCGTGATGTGATTGCTTTGAACGTTGCTGGTGCCCTTGATATCTTTGATGACGTTGAAGTTGGACACCAAGTATTGGTTGATGATGGTAAATTGGGTCTTCGCGTTGTAGAAAAAGACGCTGCAAAACGTGAATTCGTTGTTGAAGTTGAAAACGATGGTATCATCGCTAAACAAAAAGGTGTAAACATCCCTAACACGAAGATTCCTTTCCCAGCACTTGCTGAACGCGATAACGACGATATCCGCTTCGGTTTTGAACAAGGTATCAACTTCATCGCGATCTCATTCGTACGTACTGCAAAAGACGTTCAAGAAGTTCGTGCTATCTGTGAAGAAACTGGTAACAGCCACGTTCAATTGTTTGCGAAAATCGAAAACCAACAAGGTATCGAAAACTTGGATGAAATCAT
>CAJZGQ010000054.1 GCA_916048115.1 uncultured Streptococcus sp.
TGAGCTTTGATAAGTTTGTCATCTACCCAGCTAACTGTTTCAAGACCCGTGAACGCTTGAATGAATACAAGGCCTTCTTTGAGCCTCAATTGGATGATATGGCTATCAGCCGAAACATCAGCATGGGTATCAAGGAAATTGCAGCGCGTGTGGATTTGATCCAACGGGAAAAAGCAGCAGTAGAAGCCGCTATCCTTGCTACGAAATAAATGAAATAAATTTATAAAAGATGCTACAGAATTCATTCTGTAGCATCTTTTGTTTTTCAATGAATCATTTGTATTGGATATCGAAGGAGAAGGATCATTAGTTTATTGGACTTGGTAAGAGAATCTCCGTTCGATAGTGGCCATTTTCTTTGAAACGCTTGACAGTTCCTTGGTATTCTTGTACTAGAGCATCAACGTTTCGTAAGCCCCAACCATCTCTTTGACGTGTTTTACGAGTCTCTTGTTCTTGTTCATTAAAGGTATTGTTGATCGAAATAAATAGGTTTTGTTGAAAATAACGTATATTCAGAGCCAAGGTTCTATCCGATTTATCAGTTAATCGAAGACAGGCTGAAATACTATTATCTAAACAATTTCCTAAAATAACAGCTAGAATATCAGGCTGAATAGATAATTCTTGAGGGACAAAGCAGTCAATTTCCAATTCAATTTCATCTTCCACATCGTGCAGTTTTTGATTCAGTAAAAAATTAATTGTTGGATTTTTGGAGTAAAAGGTTTGTTTTCCTGAAATACTATCGGTTAACGAGTGAAGATACTCTCTAGCCTCATCTGGATTTTCTTCTAGAAGTGCCAATAGAGTTAAATGTTTATTTTTTAAGTCATGCCGAAGACTTTGCAATCGTTGGTATTCCTCTTGAGACTGTTGTGTTTCTCTTAATTGGAATTGAAGCTGTTCTTTATCTAATTTATTTTGATAATAAGCGTGCTGTTGTTGAGAAAGATGTAGGGTAAAATAAAGCGAGGAAAACGACAATACAATAAGAGACAAGAGTGAAATGACAGAAAGATAATCTGGTCCAAATACTTGCCCTTGAATAGCTGATACAGTAAAGGCAAAAATAATCGATAAAATCGGCACAATAAATAGATACAGCCAATTTCTTTTAGATGTTGCCATGCCTAACTTTTGATGTGTTCGGAATAACTGTCGAAGAACAAGTGTTATGATGGTTGAAAAAAGAAAACTAGTGGCAAGGTAACCACTAATCAGTCCTAAATTTTTCGATACTTTTGACAGTGGAAGAAAAAGTTGGATAGCTTGATTGAGGACAGCTCCTGCTAATAATGTCAGGCTTGTCTGTAAGAATATCCAAAAGGAAGAATCACGAAAGGAGTAGCCAAAATAGAGTCCTACAAGAGAGGATTCTACAACACTAAGGAGGAGATTGCTCACTAAAAAAACGCGACTTTCTAAAAAAATAAACACAAGAGCCGCATGAAAAAGAAAGCAACAACATAGGACTAAAAGTGTCTCTTTTGATTGTTTACTTTTGGATATTGGCCTAAAAAATAAAACACTTGCCAGAAATAAGTCGAACAAGATACTAATGATCCGTAATCCTATTAGCATTAGAAATTCCTTTCACTGAGGTAGTTATAGTATTTTTCTTTAAAAGAAGACTGGAACTTACGACTAATTGGAAGTGAATGCTCCTCGGTTCCATTTAGCAAAATAGTCACTGTTTTCGCATCAAAATCTTTGATATATTTGGGATTTACAATATAAGAAGCATGAATTTGAATAAAATAATCAGGTAGTTTATCTAAAATGTCTTGAGTTTTCAGTAAGGACTTATAGGTATCTGCTAGCGTGTAAATAAAAACGGAACGCTTATCTTTCTCAAAATAGGTAATGTCACTTAAAGGAATAGAGTAACTTTGTTTTCCAAATGAGAAGTTAAAAATGGTTTGTCCTAAATCTAAATAACGTAAAACTCTGTCTACTACCTTATTTAGCCTTTGAGGTTCAATTGGTTTTACTAAGTAATCAAAAGTCTGTACTTCAAATACTTGTTCCATATAATCACGATAGCTAGTCACAAAAATAATGGGGATAAAAGGATTGAACTGCCGAATTTCACGAGCAAGGTCAATTCCAGTAATTTGTGGCATATCAATATCCAAAAAAACACAATGAGTATCCCTTGTTAACTGTTCTAGCATTTTTTGTGGATTGGTATATAGTTTTGTTTCTACAGGAACCTTGCCGTAAGAAAGTAAATACTGTTCTAACTGACTAGCATCTCTAGTTGAGTCATCACAAATAACGACGTTTAACATAAGTCCCCCTTATCAAATTGAGTTGGCTAATTATGACACTAAAATGGTAAATCATGACATAAACCTTGGAAAGTCATATGTTTATTATACAATAATCTTATCAAAAATGAAGGAAGCTGGGAAAATCTTCTCAGTCTTGAGTGATGAGATGAAGACATTTGCGACACTGACTATTAGAGATTTGACAAAATCATTCGATAAGCAACATTTTGCTAATAATCATATTTCCTTAGAAATAGAAGCTGCTAAAATTACAGCTTTTTTAGGACACAATGGCGCTGGTAAGTCCACCCTCTTAAATCAAATGATTGGTTTTACCAAACCTGATCAAGGAGACGTTTGCTATGGAGATATTTCTTTTGTTCAAAATCGTAAACTAGCTCGCTCAATGATGAGCTATATGTCTCAACAGTATGCCCCACTTGAGAAATTGACGGTGGAACAAAACTTAGAAATGCTTGGAAGAATGAGAGGGTTAAACACCTTGGATTTGCAAAAAGAAATGGATCAGCTCTTAACCGAGTTGGACATTAAGGAGTACCGGGCAAAACAAGGAAAGGACCTTTCAGGTGGTTTAAAGCGCCTGACCTCTTTTGCAATGGCTTTAATCGGATCTCCGACCATCATTCTTCTTGATGAGCCGACGAACGATGTTGATCCAATACGTCGTGAAAAACAATGGCAATTATTACAGAAGCTAGCGCATAAAGGTCATACCATTATTATTGTGACGCATAATCTCTTAGAAGTTGAAAAATATGCTGACAACTATGCCTTATTTAACCATGGGAAGTTAATCAAATCAGGACCAGTTCAGCAAATAACCTATCAAAAACAGTATCAAATATCTTTTGAGTTTAGGAATAAAGATAGCTTAGCTCTATTTCAAGATTACACCATTATCAACGGTTCAATTTGTCGTATTGAAATAGAAGAGAAGGAGTTAACGAGACTGCTACCAAAAATCACACAGGAATTGGATAGAAAGAATATTTTAAATCTGTCACTTACTCAGAAAAACATATCCATTTCAGATCTTTATAGAGAGGAGTTGACAAACTGATATGACTCAATTTTTTTACTTACTTCGTTGGAACTATCTTCGTCAAAAAGATCTATTTCTACTCTTTACGCTAGCTCAGGTTCTGTTATCTATTTCACTTCTTTTTGGTTATCCACTGGTGATAGGTAAAATTGATACGACAGCTGCCTACTATCTCTCTTCTGGTTCAGTTCTGATAGGAATTATTTCTATTGGCTGTACTATCTCATCACCTGTTATAGCAAATGCGAAGTCAGAAGGACATGTAGACTATGTACGAGCCCTTCCAATACCTCGAATTCTTATTTCCTTAGCAGATCTTTGGATGTGGATGATTGCTATTTTACCTGGAGTGTTCATTTCTGTTATACTGGGCTATTTTCGTTTTTCTGTCCGCCTAAATGTATCTGTTCTGGCTGTTTTCATCCTATTACTTATCTGTCTTACAATGATCAGTCTTGGATTTGCCATTGCGTATACTTTTTCTCCCAATATTGTCACGCTGATGTCTCAGTTGATTCTTATGATTGGTTTGATGTTTTCACCAATCATGTACCCTGCAAGTCGTCTTCCAGATTGGATAAACCATCTCTACCATGTTCTTCCATTTGTCCCTTCTGTCAACCTCTTACGAGCTTGCGTCTATGGCCATGACCGCATCTCATTGTTTGACTTCACTATTCTGATTATTTGGATTTTGCTAACACAGTTACTGATCTTGAGAGTTCTTTATAAGGAAAAATAAAGGAAGGAGGGTAGATAGAAGGTTCTTCTACGAAACAATAATCCATTTAAAAGGAGTTCAATTGAAGAGATATTCCTACAACAAAAAGCAACAACTGTGTTCAGATGTTGCTTATTTTAGTATGTTCGTACCCTTTGTATCTTATTTGAAATACCAGTGGTGTTTGAGGCTAGCAAAAATAGCTTTGCTGGTGATCGTGATGATGATCAGTTTGATGAGGTCGGCAAGGATAAAGGGAGCAACGACCAAAGCAAATGCTTTTTGGATATCGGTATGCGTGACCAGCATAAAGCCGATAGCTCCAGCTACAAAGAGGAGAGCACTACTGAACAAATTAGCAAGGAAAATGGTCAGCACGCTGGATTTAGCATTTGTAAATAGAGACGTGATCCATGCTCGGAATGGGAAGAAGAGGAGGAAACCAGCAGTAGGGCCAAGAAAATGCGAAGCACCACTAGCACCACCTGCCAATACTGGGAAACCTAAGAAACCAAGAAGTAGGTAGAGGCAGACTGTGACAAAGGCATGACTGGGTTTATAGATGGTCCCGATAATCCCGATCATGAGCGTTTGCAGGGTTAAAGGAATTGGACCAAATGGAAGGGTAAATTGAGATAGGACGGAGATCATAGCTACTCCAATGGAGATGAGCACTAAAGGAAAGATTTTTTTCATAACAGTTAACCTCTATTTTATTTTATGGTAACTATTCTACAATATCGGTTTCATCCTGTCAATAGTCCCAGTCGTTTTAGGTTGTTTTAAGTAAAAATTTAGGCCTGTTTAAGACTTCTAAAGTATAATCGCCTTACTTAAAGGATCGAGCTCCCTTTAAAATTTAAAAGACAAGTACTTGTAAAAAAAGATAAAAGGTAAAAAGATGAATCAAAAAGAAACAAAACAAGTAGTCGAAACGCAAGAATCAAAAGAGAAAATGGTTGTCCTCAAACGAAGCCCTAAGTGGTGGATTGGCATGGCAGCAGTTGGTGGCTTGTTGGTCGGTGCTGGAAGTGGCTTTGGGGTCGGTGTCATCGCCTCACAAACTTCCAATTCTCAACAATTTTCTCAACCGGTTCAAACGGGTCAAAACCAAAGATCCAATCAGCAACAAAATAGTCAAAATGGCCATGCTACACAAGGAAACCAGCAAAATGGTTGCCCACAGGACGGCGGTCCTCAAGGCGGTGGTCCTCAAGGTGGCCCGCAAGGAGGTGGACCTGGTCAAATGCCACAGGAAGGCAATGGTGGCCCTCAAGGAAATGGTCCAGAAAATGGCATGAACCAATCTGGCGGACAAGATGAAAACCAGGGTTCTTCTAAGAAGTCCAATAAGAAGAATTCAAAAAATAAAAACAAGACGAGTGATAGTCAAAATAACAAAGAAAACACGACAAACTCATAAAACAAGCCTTCTTCAGATAGACTGAATTTGATCATCAAACCAGGTTCTAAACTATAGGAAATGAAGGCAAGTCGTGTTATAATGGTTAAGAATAGATTAGAAAGACTCACTCAGGAAAGAGAAGAGGATACGACGATGATTAAAATTCTATTGGTCGAAGATGACCTTGGTTTATCAAATTCAGTATTTGATTTTTTAGATGATTTTGCGGACGTTATGCAGGTCTTTGACGGAGAAGAAGGTCTTTACGAAGCAGAAAGCGGGATCTATGATTTGATTCTGCTGGACCTCATGCTTCCTGAAAAAGACGGATTCCATGTTCTAAAAGAGTTGCGTGAAAAAGGCGTGACAACCCCTGTTTTGATCATGACAGCTAAAGAAAGTCTGGATGACAAAGGGCACGGCTTTGAGCTAGGTGCAGACGATTACCTCACCAAGCCTTTCTACCTAGAAGAACTCAAGATGCGGATTCAAGCTCTCTTGAAGCGCTCAGGTAAGGTCAATGAAAACACCCTCAATTATGGCAATTTGAAGGTCAACTTATCTACCAATTCGACTTACGTGGACGATAAGGAAGTAGAACTTCTTGGGAAGGAATTTGATCTCTTGGTCTACTTCCTTCAAAACCAAAATGTCATCCTTCCAAAGACACAGATCTTCGATCGTCTCTGGGGCTTTGACAGTGACACAACTATCTCAGTGGTTGAAGTCTATGTTTCAAAAATCCGTAAGAAATTAAAAGGTACTGATTTTGTTGAGAGCTTGCAAACATTACGCAGTGTGGGGTATATCTTAAAAGATGCTAACAAGGATTAAGAAAACAGTCGGAGAAGATGATTTTTCTTACTTCATCCGATATTTTGGTCTCTTCACCTTGATATTCTCAGCCATGACCTTAATTATTATTCAGGTCATGCGCTCGAGTCTCTATACAACGGTCGATGAGAATCTCAAGACCTTGAGTCAGGATCCTTATTCCATTATGGCTATTGCCAACCGGGATCAGAAACAGTCTAATTCCAAAGAGGGTGATGAGCATGAGATGATGATGCCTAATCCTGATAAATCGGAACCAAAAGGAGACGTTACTTCCAATACCACTGTTGTTCTACTGAACAAAAAATATCAAAACTTAACAACGGGAAATGGGTTTTTAAACTTCAAAACTGTAACTTTTGGTCGTAAATTGCTTAACAAGGTTTCCCAACTCCAAATCACAAATAGTTACGGGAAAAAAGAAAGTTACCGGGCTTACATGACGGATTTGGGCTTGTCTGATGACGGAGATAGTGACGTCAAGTATGCGGTTGTCATGACCAATATCAGTCAGCTAGAACAGACCAGTGAGGAGCACGAGAGCCAGATCGCACTCGTCATGATTTGCTTCTGGGGAATCTCCTTATTCGCTAGTCTCTTCCTAGCACGTCTCAGTGTTAAGCCCCTACTTGAGAGTATGCAAAAGCAAAAGGCATTCGTGGAAAATGCTTCACATGAGTTACGGACGCCTCTAGCAGTCCTTCAAAATCGCCTCGAAACGCTTTTTAGAAAGCCTGAAGCGACCATTATGGAGTCAAGCGAGAGCATTGCATCTAGCTTGGATGAAGTGCGAAATATGAAGCTCTTGACCACCAACCTTCTCAATATCGCTCGAAGAGATGATGGCTTGAAGCCAGAGATGGAAGAGATCGAACCAAGCTTTTTCGATCAGACCTTCTCCAATTTTGAGATCATTGCGGAAGAAAATGGCAAACTCTTCCAAGGAGACAATCAGGTGGACAAAGTCATTTGTTCTGATAGAACGCTCCTCAAGCAATTGATGACCATTCTCTATGACAATGCCTTGAAGTACACCGATGAAGATGGCGAGATCCAATTTGAAGTCCAGTTGAAGGACAAAAATCTACTTTTGAGGGTGCTGGATAATGGTCCAGGGATTCGAGATGAGGATAAGAAACGGATCTTTGATCGTTTTTACCGCGTGGACAAGGCCAGAACCCGTCAAAAAGGTGGATTTGGTTTGGGGTTATCCCTCGCTAAGCAGATCGTAGAATCCTTCAAAGGAACCATCCAAGTCAAAGATAATAAACCAAAAGGGACCATCTTTGAAGTGAAATTATCCGTCAAGACGGAAAGTCGTAAAAAAAATCGTTGATAATTTTTTAAAAATAGAAAAGAGGAATACCTATGAGTTCAAAAATGTTGCACACTTGCCTTCGTGTGGAAAACTTAGAAAAATCAATCGCTTTTTACCAAGATGCATTTGGTTTTGAAGAAAAACGTCGGAAAGATTTCCCAGACTACAAGTTTACTATCGTGTACTTAGGCCTGCCTGGAGATGACTATGAGTTAGAATTGACTTACAATTACGATCATGGTCCCTATGTGATCGGAGACGGCTATGCTCACGTCGCATTGAGTACTCCTGATCTAGAAGGTTTGAATGCGGAACACAAGGCTAAAGGCTATGAAGTGACAGAACCAAAAGGTCTTCCAGGAACACAACCGAATTACTATTTCGTTGTAGATCCGGATGGTTATAAAGTAGAAGTCATTCGTGAAAAATAAGAGGGATTAAAAATTAGGGGGCTGGGACAAAAGTCCTAGCCTCTCAATTATTTTTGGATTGTCGAGCAAGACGC
>CAJZGQ010000055.1 GCA_916048115.1 uncultured Streptococcus sp.
CAACCACTGCGTCTTGCTCGACAATCCAAAAATAATTGAGAGGCTAGGACTTTTGTCCCAGCCTCTTTTTCGTATTAAACAAGATGACGTTCAAACGGATCGTCCGAAATTCCTTGGTCTAGAATCAGGCGACACCATTCTTTGGCTGAGAAGAGGCTGTGATCCTTGTAATTTCCACAAGACTCAATAGTTGTGCCTGGGACATCCTCCCAAGTGCTGACAGATGCAATTTCTTCTAAAGAATCTTTGATTACTTTAGCAATTTCCGTACTCGAATGTTGTCCCCACATGATCATATGAAAACCGGTGCGACATCCAAAAGGGGAACAATCAATCATACCATCGATTCGTTTGCGAATGAGCATCGCAAGAAGGTGCTCGATCGTGTGGAGCCCTGCCGTTGGAATCGCATTTTCATTGGGCTGCACTAGGCGAATATCAAAGTTAGAGATGATGTCTCCTTTGGGTCCAGTTTCTTCCCCAATCAAGCGTACATAGGGAGCCTTCACAGCTGTGTGGTCCAATTCAAAACTTTCAACAATTACTTCTTTTGTCATACTCAAATCCTTCTTTGTTTTTCTTGATTATAGCATAAAAAAGCAGATTCAACAAAGTCGAAATAAATGAATATCTCACAGATGTTCCATGAAAGAAAAGACGATAAAAGGACAAGCATTAAGCAAAAATATAAAAGGTTTTCCTGTTTTTTTAGATTGTTAATTTTACTAATTTATGGTAAAATGTAAAAGAATTTTTAATTCAACTAATTAAATAGATTTGGGGTAAAAGCATGAATTTTGTTATTACAGGTGTTTTTGCCGCGGTCATTGGTTTAGTCATTGGATATGTGGGAACTGCTCTTAAAATGAAAGCTTCAAAAGAAGCTGCGGAACTCACCCTTTTGAATGCTGAACAAGAAGCAACGAATTTACGTGGACAGGCTGAACGCGAAGCCGATTTGATTTTAAAAGAGGCGAAGCATGAGTCAAGTTCACTTAAAAAAGAAGCACTTTTGGAGGCAAAGGAAGAAGCCAGAAAATATCGTGAAGAGGTCGATGCTGAGTTTAAGTCAGAACGACAAGAATTGAAGCAATTAGAAAGCCGTTTGGCAGAACGTGCTAGCAATCTTGATCGCAAAGACGACATTTTAACAAGCAAAGAACAGTCTCTTGAACACAAAGAGCAAAGTCTTACAGATAGAACTAAACACATTGATGCGCGTGAACAACAGCTGGAAGAGCTTGAACACAAGAAAGTAGAAGAACTGGAACGTGTCGCTGCTCTAAGTCAAGGAGAAGCGCGTGACATTATTTTGAGTCAGACGGAAGAGCAACTTTCAAAAGAAATTGCCTCACGGATTCGTGATGCTGAATTGGAAGTGAAAGAACGTTCTGATAAAATCGCAAAAGACATTCTCGTGCAAGCTATGCAGCGAATGGCGGGTGATTTTGTTGCTGAGCAAACAAACTCAACCGTTCATTTGCCGGACGATAGTATGAAAGGTCGGATTATCGGTCGTGAAGGTCGCAATATTCGTACCTTTGAGAGTTTGACAGGTGTCGATGTGATTATTGATGATACACCTGAAGTGGTGACCTTGTCAGGGTTTGATCCGATTCGTCGTGAAATCGCCCGTATGACAATGGAGAGCCTCCTCAAAGATGGTCGGATCCATCCAGCCCGCATCGAAGAGCTGGTTGAGAAGAACCGCCAGGAAATTGACAACCGGATTCGTGAATACGGTGAGGCGGCTGCCTATGAAATTGGTGCGCCAAACCTCCATCCAGATTTGATGAAAATCATGGGACGGTTGCAATTCCGTACTTCTTATGGTCAAAACGTTTTGCGTCACTCCATTGAAGTTGCCAAACTTTCTGGTATTATTGCTAGCGAGTTGGGTGAAAATGCTACCTTGGCACGACGTGCAGGATTCTTACATGATATCGGTAAAGCGATTGACCGTGAAGTGGAAGGAAGTCACGTTGAGATTGGGACAGAATTGGCACGGAAGTACAAGGAACACCCAGTGGTGGTCAATACCATTGCCAGTCACCATGGTGACGTGGAACCAGAAAGTGTCATCGCAGTCATTGTCGCTGCAGCAGATGCCTTGAGTGCAGCTCGGCCTGGAGCACGAAGTGAGTCACTTGAAAGCTACATCAAACGCTTGCAAGATCTTGAAGAAATTGCAAATAGTTTTGAAGGAGTTAAGACAAGTTTCGCCCTTCAAGCGGGTCGTGAAATCCGTATTATGGTTAGCCCTGAGGCAATTAAGGATGATAAAGTGACGATCTTGGCTCATGATATTCGTGAGAAGATCGAGTCCAATCTTGAATATCCTGGAAACATTAAGGTTACCGTTATTCGAGAATTGCGTGCAGTCGATTACGCAAAATAAACAAAAAGCTTGAGATCTAGCATCTCAAGCTTTTTGAATGAAAAAATCAGTTGAAAATTAGGCCGATTTTTGTTACACTAGATAGAAAGACATTGAAGGAGAAATCATGGCGGATCGTGGCTTATTAATCGTATTTTCTGGCCCTTCGGGGGTTGGAAAAGGAACGGTTAGACGAGAAATTTTTGAAAACTCGGACAATCAGTTTCAGTATTCTGTATCGATGACGACGCGTGCACAACGTCCAGGTGAAGTGGATGGTGTCGACTATTTTTTCCGTACACGTGAAGAATTTGAAGATTTGATCCGTCAAGGGCAAATGTTGGAGTACGCTGAGTACGTTGGAAATTACTATGGGACTCCTTTAACTTATGTGAATGAAACCTTGGACAAGGGAATCGATGTATTCCTTGAAATTGAAGTTCAGGGGGCCCTTCAAGTAAAGAAAAAAGTGCCAGATGCAGTTTTTATTTTCTTAACTCCGCCTGATTTGGATGAATTGCAAGATCGATTAGTGGGTCGCGGGACAGATAGTGCAGAAGTTATTGCGCAACGGATTGAAAAAGCAAAAGAAGAAATCGCCATGATGCGTGAATATGACTACGCCATTGTGAACGACGAGGTTCCTCTTGCTGCTGAGCGTGTCAAACGTGTGATCGAAGCAGAGCATTTCCGTGTAGACCGTGTCATTGGCCATTATCTGGATATGTTACCAAAAACACAAACTATTGTGAAGAGATAAATAATTAGAAATTAGGTATAGGAATATGATGTTAAAACCTTCTATTGATACATTGCTTGACAAAGTACCATCAAAATATTCATTGGTCATTCTTGAGGCAAAAAGGGCCCACGAATTGGAAAGTGGTGCAGTACCAACTCAAGAATTCCAATCAGTTAAATCAACATTACAAGCGCTTGAAGAAATCGAGTCTGGAAACGTAGTTGTTCACCCGGATCCAGAAGCAAAACGTGAAGCGCTTCGTCGTCGGATTGAAGCAGAGCGGATTCGCAAAGAAGAAGAAGAGCGTAAAATTAAGGAACAAATTGCCAAAGAAAAAGAAGATGGTGAAAAAATTTAAGGTTGGGGCTTCTCAATCTTATTTTTTGCTATTTAAAGGGTTCCGTGATAAAGTAAAGCTCATATGATAGAGGCTGGAGGTGAAAAAGTGATAGCAAAAGTCATCGTAGATGTCCCATTGATGCAGACAGATAAACCCTATTCTTATCAGATTCCATCAGAATTTGAGGATATGGTGGAGGCAGGTATGCGAGTTCATGTCCCCTTTGGTAAAGGGAATCGCCTCATTCAAGGGATTGTGGTAGATGTTTTAGAAGAGGCAGACACAAGCGAGGAATTAAAAGCGATTGTGGAGGTCTTAGATTACACTCCGGTCTTAAATCAAGAGCAGTTCTGGTTGGCAGATCAATTACGAAAAAGTGTTTTTTCTTATAAGATTACGATTTTAAAAACCATGCTTCCTTCTCTCCTCAATTCGAGTTATGATAAGATTTTGTATCCTCAACCTTCTTTAGATCCCACTCTCAAAGTGAAACTTTTTGGTGAAAAAAATGAAGTTTCTTTTTCTTCTCTAGATGCATCCGATCAAGCCCAAGTGATGCGGTTAGTCAGAAAAGGAGATTTAGTACTTGAATACAAGGCCAAGGATAAGAAACAAATTAAAACAGAAAAATGGTATCGCGTTAACCAGGAAGGATTAAAAGAACTTCAACCATCAGCGAGAGCTAAAAAAAGGCTAGCATTGAAAGAGCGCCTGTTACTAGAGCAAGGGGAGCAACCCTTAGCAGGATTGTATCAGGATTTTTCACGAGAAGTAGTGGCTTATTTTATTGATCAGGGTGCTTTAGAAATAACAGAACGAGAAGTGAATCGGGCGGCTGCATATTATGAAGGCAAAGAACAGACCCAGGCTCTGCTTTTAAATTCAGAGCAAGCAAAAGCTGTCGAAACAGTAGTTTCTCAAATTGGGAAAACATCAAAGCCTTTTTTATTAGAAGGTGTGACTGGAAGTGGGAAAACAGAAGTTTATCTGCAGATTATTCAAGAAGTTCTAAATAAGGGGAAAGCGGCTATTATGTTGGTTCCTGAGATTTCCCTGACGCCACAGATGACGGATCGTTTTATCTCGCGTTTTGGCCAGGAAGTAGCTATTCTGCACTCGGGCTTATCAAATGGTGAGAAGTATGATCAATGGCGAAAAGTTGAACGTGGGGAGGCCAAGGTAGTCGTTGGAGCACGCTCAGCCATCTTTGCTCCTTTAAAAAACATCGGAGCCATCATCATTGATGAGGAGCATGAGGCTTCCTACAAACAAGATAGTAACCCACGCTACCACGCAAGGGAGGTCGCAGTCCTAAGGGCTCAGTACAATCAAGCAGTCTTGCTTCTTGGATCTGCTACACCAAGTTTAGAATCACGGGCTCGTGCAACAAAAGGGGTTTATGAATTAATTCGTCTAACCCAGCGGGCCAATCCGGCAGCCAAAATTCCAGAAGTTAAAGTCGTTGATTTCCGTGATTATATTGGCCAAAATGAAGCTGGTAACTTCACTCCGGTTCTAGTGGAAGCTATTGCTGATCGCTTGCAGAAAAAAGAGCAGGTTGTCTTGATGTTGAACCGCCGTGGTTATTCCAGTTTTGTCATGTGTCGCGAGTGTGGAACTGTAGATACTTGTCCCAATTGTGACATCTCTTTGACCCTCCACATGGATACTAAAACCATGAACTGTCATTATTGTGGCTATAGTAAAGCGATTCCTCGACACTGTCCAAATTGCCAAAGTCCTTCCATTCGTTATTACGGGACAGGAACACAAAAAGCTTATGATGAATTACAAGAGATCTTTCCTGAAGCTAAAATTCTGCGAATGGATGTGGATACCACTCGAAAAAAGGGGAGCCACGCAGCGATATTAGATGCTTTTGGGAATGGAGAAGCGGATATTTTGTTAGGGACGCAAATGATTGCGAAGGGATTGGATTTTCCAAATGTGACGTTAGTGGGTGTCTTGAATGCGGATACTTCTTTAAATTTACCGGATTATCGATCCTCTGAGAGAACCTTTCAACTCTTGACTCAGGTGGCAGGAAGGGCCGGACGAGCAGAGAAAGAAGGAGAGGTTATCATTCAAAGCTACAACCCCAATCATTATGCGATTCGATTTGCCAAAAACCAAGATTATGAAGGTTTTTTTGCCTATGAAATGCAGATTCGCCGGCAGTTAGGCTATACACCTTATTACTTCACAGTTGGGTTAACCCTATCCCATAAGAGTGAGGAAATGGTGATGGAGAAGTCACATCAGGTCATGGAAATTCTCCGATCTGGCTTATCTGATCAGGTCCAAATCTTAGGACCAACACCTAAACCAATTGCACGCACACATAATTTGTATCATTATCAAATCATTGTCAAATATCGTTTTGAAGAAGGCATGACACAGGTCTTGAACCAAATCTTAGAATTTACGCAAGAAAGAGGCAACCAAGATCTACGTGTCAGTATTGATAATGAACCTCAAAGTTTCATGTAAGGAAGAAAGAAATGACAAAATTAATTTTTATGGGAACGCCTGATTTTTCAGCGACTGTTTTAAAGGGATTGTTAGCAGATTCGCGCTATGAAATTCTGGCGGTTGTGACCCAACCAGACCGTAAAGTAGGCCGCAAAAAAGAGATTCGAATGACCCCGGTGAAGCAGGTAGCTTTGGACCATCAACTACCGGTTCTTCAGCCAGAGAAATTATCGGGTAGTCCAGAAATGGAAACGCTCTTATCACTAGATGCAGATGGAATTGTGACCGCTGCTTTTGGACAATTTTTACCGACAAAATTGTTGGAGAACTTCCAATTTGCGGTGAATGTTCACGCGTCTTTGTTGCCTAAATATAGAGGTGGGGCTCCCATTCACTATGCCCTGATCAATGGTGATGAAGAAGCAGGCGTTACGATTATGGAAATGGTCAAGGAAATGGATGCCGGAGACATGATTGCAGCTCGTTCTCTCCCAATTTTAGATGAGGACAATGTGGGAACTTTGTTTGAAAAATTGGCTGTCCTTGGACGTGACTTACTCCTAGATACTTTGCCAGCTTACCTGGTAGGGGAGATCAAGACAAGTCCACAAGATCCAAGTTTGGTCACATTTTCACCGAATATTTTACCGGAAGAAGAGGTTTTGGACTGGACCAAAACCAATCGCCAAGTCTTTAATCAGATCCGAGGGATGAATCCTTGGCCGGTCGCTCATACGTTATTAAATGGGCAACGCTTTAAAGTTTATGAAGCAGAGCTATGCGAAGGAAATGGAAATCCAGGAGAAGTGATTGCTTTGACCAAAAAAGAGTTGCTGGTCGCTGCAGGAGAAGGCGCATTGTCCCTCAAAGTTGTGCAGCCGGCAGGAAAACCAAAAATGTCCATCACAGACTTTTTGAATGGCGCTGGCCGTCAATTGAAAGTAGGAGATCACTTTGGAAATTAAACAAATGAATGCGCGTGAACAGATCGTTCGAGTGTTAGAAGAGGTTTTTGAACAGGGAGCTTATTCTAATATTGCACTAAATCAAGCGCTAGAACACTCTCAACTTTCAGATAAAGATAGAAGCTTTGTTACGGAAGTTGTATACGGTACTGTAGCACGGAAGATAACACTCGAGTGGTATCTCGCCCACGTAATTGAAGACCGGACGAAATTGGATCCTTGGCTCTATTATCTTTTGATGATGAGTTTGTATCAACTTGTTTATTTAGACCGCATTCCCGATCATGCCATCGTCAATGAAGCTGTTCGGATAGCAAAACGTCGAAAAGAAGGCAGTGAGAAGTTTGTCAATGCTATTCTTAGAAAGCTCCTCCGCGAGGGGCTACCAGCTATTGATACGATCAAGCGAAAGAACAAACGTTATTCGGTAGAGTATTCCCTACCTGTATGGTTGGTCAAAGCATTGATCGAAGAATACGGTGAGGAACGTGCTTGCGCTATTTTTAAGAGTCTCTATCAGCGTAATAAATCCAGTATTCGTGTGATTGATCTAGACGAAAAAGAAGAGTTGGCTCAGCTACTCGAAGCAACCTCCTCTCTACTTGCTCCGTCCGCTCTCGTGAAAGAACAGGGACATTTTGCAGCGCATTCCTTGTTCAAAGAAGGGCGCATTACTATTCAAGACGAGTCCAGTCAGTTGGTGGCACCAGCTTTGGATTTGCAAGGAGATGAGTGGGTTTTAGATGCCTGTGCGGCGCCAGGTGGAAAGACGACTCACCTGGCTTCTTATCTTACAACTGGAAAAGTCACAGCCTTGGATCTCTATGACCATAAGCTCAAATTGATTCAAGAAAATGCTAATCGGCTCCATGTTGCGGACAAAATTTTGA
>CAJZGQ010000056.1 GCA_916048115.1 uncultured Streptococcus sp.
TTTGACGCTGAATTTACTAAGCGTGAGAAAGCTATTACGGATGCCATCGAACTTGCCAAGGCTAAGGCGGAAGAAGTCAAGCAAGAAGTGTCTGACACTATCAATCAGCGTTTCAATAGCTTTCATGATGAACCTTTACGAGAATCAAGGCGCAAGGCTGAGGAAGCTTTGAGACAAGCTGGCGCAAGTAGCTCTCTTGCTCAGGAAGCCAAGCGGATTGGGCTGGATTCTGTTGCTAGACTTGAAGCGTTTAAGTCGCAGACTAGGAGTGCTCAGACGGCTTTGTCGGGTGATTTGAATCTTCTAAAGCAGACAGTTACCAATGATATAAGCTCCAAGCAAAGGCAACTTAAAACTGACATTTCCAAACAAGTTCAAGCTCTCGGTCAGATAAAGAATGACTTGGCTGGAGTCAGAAGCTCTCAGGCAAGATATGAAGAGACGACTAAAGGCAGGCTAACTGCACTGACGAACAGAATGGAAGGGAAAGCTAACAAATCAGAAGTCAGGCAAACAGCAGAGACTCTGACGAGTCAGATAGACCGTATACAAGAAGAGAGCTCTACTCGTATTTCAACAATGACCTCTCGTTTTAATCAGCGCGCTGATGCGCTTGATGCTGGAGTGAGGCGTTTGACTGAAGGTCTCAGAACCAAAGCGGATATCAGCTCCCTCAACGTGACTGCTGAGAATATCCGGCAATCTGTGAAGAGTCTTGAGACAGACACGCAGAACAAACTAAATCAGAAGTTGAGTCAGGCTGAATTTGAGGTGCAGGCTGGCTCTATCCGTCAGGAAATCCTGAACGCAACCAAGGACAAGGCAGATAAGACATTGATTAGGGCTGAAGCAGGGAAATTACGAGAAGAATTTTCAAATATGCAAGTTGGTGGTCGGAACTATTATCGTGATTCCGAGAAAATTCAACAGTCTCGTTTTGGTTTTGTGTTTGATAATCTAGATCCCTATCTTTCAAAGTCCGATATTGGGACAACTTGGACTCTCTCGTTTGATTGTAAACTCGATGAAGTTGATGGTTCTTTTCCTTTCCATATGTCGCATGGTGGGGCGAATGGCTTTGGTATAGAGGGACGAAAAGAGTTCACTGCGACTAGGGAGTGGCAGCGATTTAGGCTTACAGGTCCGGTATTTTTTAAAGAGGATGCGCCCTCTGAATCCAAGCTACAGATGACCCTATTCAATTCAGATTTAGGATACGGAGGAACTATTTTCATTCGTAGGATTAAACTTGAAAAAGGTACCCTAGCGACAGACTGGAGTCCAGCGCTTGAAGACACCAATGGTCTCATCACACAAGCTAAGGCTAGCTTTGAGCGAACAGCGCAGGAATTGCGAACGGATTTGTCGGCTGTTCAGGCCTATGTTGCTCAAGATGGTCAAAGACAGAAAAGCTTACAGCGCTATACTCGTGAGGAGAGCGCGAGACAAGCAAGAGCAGTTCGTGAGCAGATATCCAGAGATTATGTAGGGAAATCAAGCTATCAAGAAGACGTGGAGGGGATTCATCGGAGAATTGAAGGAGTTAAAACGAGTGCGAATAGAGAAATAACTAGCCAAATAGCTAGCTATCGTCAATCTGCCGACGGGACATTTAGGGATATTTCAAGCCAAATAACAACTTATAAGCAGGATATGACCAGGAACATTGCGAACCTATCCCATCAACTGGCAGGTAAGGTAGAGACTACTGACTTCCAGCGTGTTAAGGAAACCAGTGAACTTTACGAGCGGATTTTGGGCAATACTGAAAATGGAATTGCGGATAAGGTTGCTCGCATGGCTATGACCAATCAACTGTTTCAGGTTGAGGTTGGGAAATATAGTGTAAGCGGCCCTAACCTCATTAAGAATAGTGATTTTAAAAATGATACGAATAAATGGGGCTCAACTCAAAATTTAGGAAGATTGGTTAAGCATAGCTTTTATCACAACGGGCAGAAAGACCTTATGCGTTTAAGCAATGCAACTAAAAACAAAAACTTTTTGTCTAGTCACCGTTTTAATCTTGAACGAAATACTGACTATGTACTGAATTTTAGAGGATTTAACAACAGTGCTCTAGCAAGCTATGATGTTTATATTTTGGGACGAAGAGCAGGCGAGAGCGATGGATTCACAATCTTTAAGAAAGTTGTTAGCAGCAAGAAACTATCTACCTCTAGATGCGAAGATGTCTCAGTAACTTTTAATTCCGGAGAAATGGATAATGCTTACATTCGTTTTGAGAACAATGGCTCATCATCAGGAACAGCTGATTTGTATATTACAGAAGTTGACTTGTACAAAGGTTATAAACCTAGAACATGGCAACCACATCCAGAAGATGCAGTCGCAGATGCGAATAAGAAGCTTGAAGCAACGCAAACAAAAATGACTCAACTAGCTGGCTCCTGGTTGGTTCAAAACATCAACAGTGCAGGTGATTTGATTTCGGGTATCAATCTAGGAGCCAATGGTCATAATCGTCTTTCTGGGAAATTAACCCATATAACAGGCGAGACCCTGATTGACAGAGCAGTCATCAAGTCTGCCATGGTTGATAAGTTGAAGACAGCTAATTTTGAATCAGGTTCAGTAACGACAGCTGTTTTAGCTGCCGAAGCGGTCACAGCTGATAAGGTAAAGTTTGATCATGCCTTTATTCGAAAACTTATTGCCAACGACGCCTTTATTGGAGAACTAACTTCTAAACGTATCTTTGCGACTAAGATTGAATCAGTTGTGAATCGCTCGACTTTCTTAGAAGCTTATCAGGGTCAAATAGGAGGGTTTACAATTGGTCGTTTTGCTCAAGGAAGAGGTCGCTGGATTTCTGGTGTCAACCAATTCTCGGTCGGCATGGGAAACGGCGAAGGCGGAAGCTACAATGGCGAAAATACCGCATTTTGGGCGAACTGGGGTTACAATTGGAACAGTCCTGGCCCCAATGCTTGGTATGTGACAACGTTAGGAAACATGCATTGCCGAAACGGAGCAAATTTCCACGGTAGGGTTGACTTTTCGAATTCATCGAGAGCAAACTTCTATGGGAATACTACTTTTTCTCGTTCTCCTGTGTTTTTAAATGGTATCGAACTTGGAAGTAAAGACGTCTTTGGTGATGGTTGGAATCCCAAAGGCGGAAGGAATGCGGTTGTTTGGTGGAATCAGGTCGGTAGTGGTAGCGTGAAGTATTGGATGGAACAAAAATCAGACAGACGCTTAAAAGAGAACATCACAGATACAGCTGTGAAAGCCTTGGACAAAATCAACAGATTAAGAATGGTTGCATTTGATTTCATCGAAAGTAAGAAACATGAGGAGATTGGTCTAATAGCTCAAGAGGCTGAAACCATCGTTCCAAGAATTGTCTCACGAGATCCTGAGAATCCAGATGGCTATCTACATATAGACTATACCGCTTTAGTTCCTTACTTAATTAAGGCAATCCAAGAATTAAATCAAAAAATAGAAAAAATGGAGAACAGACATGGATAATCACACAATCGACAAGCTAGTCGCTGAGTCGCTCGTCGACCGTTTGGCTGATATCGAATTGAACTATGCGCATTTAAATGTACACCATAGGCTGGCTTTGGCTGAATTACAGGCCTTTAAGGCGGTGCTGGAATATGACCCAGCGCTTAAAGAACTTTTTGACGAAACACAAGCGAAAATGAAAGGAAATAAGGAATGAATTACGAAGTAGCAATCAATCCCTACTTGAAAGGTGGGGAAAATGTAACAGTTGTCGCAATCAAGATGGAAAACAAGGGGCGCTATTCTTATGAGCAGTGCGAATTGCCAGGTGACCATACACAGGATAGTGAGGACGCCCTTATCCAAGCGGTTTTGGAATTGGTTCGCACCGAACTTGACCCGACTAGTGCCATTGTCAAAAACCAAGAACAATTGGCTAAAACGACGGAAGCGCTGGAGAGAGCCAACCAGCTCATGGATGGCATGCAGAAGGTCAATCTCCAGAATGCTCAGGATATTGAGGATATCTTAGCGCGATTGGAAGAGCTGGAAGCTCAAGGAGAGTCTGACCAGGAGGAGACCGACGAGGACACCCCTCAGGTTACGGACACAGAAAACCAAGCTGAAGAAGCACAACCAACCCCAGCGGTAGAAGATAAGAAAGAAAGCGAGAAAGAAGATGACATTTCTGAAACGACAAACCAAGAGAGCCCTAGTGAAGACAATGGAGGTAGCAGCAATGAGTAAGATTACACTAGATCAAGCAAAAATCGACATGTACATCAACCTACTGGAACGTGGAGCAGTTGACTTTTCATGGGTACATAAACGCTGGAAAGACCGTGTGCGCAAGGAATTGAAGCGACGTGGTTTGAGCCATCTGGCAAACTAGCGAGGTGTTTATGACAGAGATTGAGCACTTATTGATTCGGTTTCTCTTTTCTCTGATTCCTGTGGTTGTCTTGTACTTTTCCATGAAGGACAGGGCAACCAAGCAGGAAAATCGCATGACAGCCATAGAAAAAGACATTGAGAACTTACGCGAATTTCGAATGTCGGCTAACAAAAGATTGGATAACCATGACGAACAAAATAAGGCTATTCTGGTGCTGGCTGAACAGGTCAAATCGCTAGGTGAAGATGTGAGAGAACTGAAAACCTTGATACAAAGTAAACAGTAAAGAAAGAGGTGCAGAATGGTCTGTAATCTCAATATGACCAATTTGCGGCAGATTGACGGTGGTCACCTGATTAAGCAAGGGGACTTGGCTTCCACCTTTGGTTTTGCCCTCTTAGACGAAGACTACCAAGTGATTTCCTCTCTGGAAGGGGAGCAGGCGCTGATCAGTCTGACCAAGGAGGGCTACCAGTGGAAGAAGCAGGTAACCGTTACCGGTCAAGGTGTGAGTTTTCATCTGGACGCTATCTTGCCCATTGGGAGTTATCGCTTGGAAATCACGGCTGGAGGCTATGTTTTCCCCAGTGATAAATCTGTCCATATCAAGATAGTCGCCTCAGATAAAGAATTGGTCACAGAGGAAGTCCATGCTTTAAAAGAGCTGGATATTGCAAAAGAAGTTGAGAAACAGCTTGCAGGTAGAACTGTAGGCGAGAGCCCAGTAGGTCAGGAATTGCCAGACCTGCTCTTTTATTACAATTTAGGAAAGGTGTAACACAAAATGGATACTACAAAATTAACAGCATTTGCGCAGGCAGTGGGGGAAGATAACAAAAAGGTAAACGAAGAGCTGAAAACGAAAGTCAGCACGTCTGACATGAACCAAGCAATCGCCCAAGCTAAATCTGAAGTTAAGGCTGAAATCTTGGGTGAAGGTACCCCTGAGAATTTGGACACACTGAAAGAAATCGCGGAAAAAATCACAAGTATGGGACAAGATGAAAATAGCGCACTTCTTGGCAAAGTAACTGAAGTCAGCGGACGTGTAGACCAGATTGCCAACCTTGACTTGGTCGCAACCTATAACGCAGCGAAAGCGTGAGTGCTATGAGTAACCTTGAAAATCTAGCAAGAGCAATCGGTGAGGATGTCAAGGCTATCAAAGAAGACTCAGAGCTAAAGGATAGGGAGGTTAAGAAAAGACTGGACACCCTTGAGAGTAGACCGAAAGTCCATCCAGAAACCCTCGTTACAAAAGCGGAGCTGGAAGAGAAAGGCTACTTGACCTCCCACCAAGACTTGTCTACTTATGCCCAAAAATGGGAGTTGTACAATGATATCCCCATCAAGGCTAGGATTTCCGCCTTAGAAAATCGTCCATCATTCGATACGCTGACACCGACTCAACGGGATAGCTTAAAAGGGGATAATGGGCATAGTTTGAATGCCAGCGTTCGTATTGAGGGTTCTTATAAGAATGGCTCTACTAGCCGATTGAATTTGTTTGCGGATGTATTCTACGATGGCGAAGCAGTCACGAGCGGCTATACTCTTGATTATTACTATCGTGGTTTTGGCTATACAAACTGGCGTTCTTTGAGAAATCAGACCCCTGATTCAGCAGGAAAATTTGGCACATGGAGTGCTTCTCAGCGTTCTGGTGGTTGGTTTGAAGTTCGCATTGAAGTGAATTACAGAGGATTGAGAGCCTCTGCTTTTACCCATTTGGATAATGTCAACGATGGTGAACAAGGGCGAAGTGGAGTTCCAGGTCAGAACATTGTCAATCAGAACGGTTCGCAGGCACTCAACTATTGGGCCGGTACGCAAGAGCAGTACGATGCTATTACTACCAAAGACCCTCACACGATTTACGATATTTTTAAGTAGGTGAAGCTATGAGAGATAGAGTAAGAATCATGTTAGGAAGTAGAGAGATTGTCAAGCGCTATATTGGCGATAGGTTGGTGTGGTCGAGTGGACCGTCATTATTATTGGAAGTGTTAAACACAAGAATGTGGCAGTACTGGGGTGGGTACAATATTGATATTAAAGGTAATGATATTAAGGTTGCTGCTATACGATATGTACAACTCAATAATAGCAGATTAATAAGAATTCAGGCTGATATGTATAACCGAGGAGTCATATATCTAACTGGTACAAACTTAAGGGAGTATATAGGTACCGTTAATGTTAAGTTTTATAGAGAATAGAAAGGAAACAACACATGACACAATTTAATGAATTTATTATCGCTTTTGCGACAGGCTTTTTAGCAGTAGCAGTAGGCAGTATCGTGAAAATGGTGAAAGACTATCTTTTGCGAAAAGGCGGAGAGAAAGCGGTAATCATCGCTGAAATCCTAGCCAAGAACGCAGTTCATGCCGTTGAGCAGGTGGCTCAAGAGACAGGTTATAAAGGTGATGAAAAATTGGCACAGGCTCGCACTAAAATCCGGGCAGAGCTGACCAAATATAAGATCAGCATGACCGATAAGGACTTGGATACCTTTGTGGAGTCCGCAGTGAAGCAGATGAACGACGCTTGGAGGGAGTAGAGATGGATATCGATACAAGCAGACTACGTACAGGCTTGCCACAAGTAGGCTATGCGCCATATCGACAAGTGCACGCTCACTCTACGGGGAACCGTAATTCTACCGCTCAAAATGAGGCAGACTACCACTACAGAAAGAACCCTGAGCTTGGTTTCTTCTCTCATGTGGTTGGTAACGGTCGTGTCCTGCAGGTCGGTCCTGTAAACAATGGTGCCTGGGACGTTGGGGGCGATTGGAATGCGGAAAGCTATGCGGCAGTTGAATTGATTGAAAGCCATTCAACTAAAGAAGAGTTCATGACAGACTACCGTCTCTATATCGAACTCTTACGCAATCTAGCAGATGAAGCAGGTTTGCCGAAAACGCTTGATACAAGCAGTTTGGAAGGTATCAAAACACATGAATACTGTACCAATAACCAACCAGACAACCATTCAGACCACGTTGACCCGTATCCTTATCTTGCCAAATGGGGCATTAGCCGTGAACAGTTCAAGCAGGATATTGAAAGTGGATTGACAATTGAAGTAGGTTGGAAGAAGAACGATACAGGCTATTGGTATGTACACTCAGACGGCTCTTATCCAAAAGACAAGTTTGAGAAGGTCAACGGCACTTGGTATTACTTCGACGGCTCAGGCTACATGCTTGCAGACCGCTGGAAGAAGCACACAGACGGCAACTGGTACTGGTTTGACCAATCTGGCGAAATGGCGACAGGCTGGAAGAAAATCGCTGAGAAGTGGTATTATTTTGACACAGAGGG
>CAJZGQ010000057.1 GCA_916048115.1 uncultured Streptococcus sp.
CAGAAATCGGTAATTCGTTAGAATTCGATTTCGTCGTCCCACCTCCGCACAGTTAAGTAGGGCTGTAAAAGCTGATGAAATCAGCGTAGTAGAGCCCACTTAACCACTGCGTCTTGCTCGACAATTCAAAGACAATTGAGAGGCTAGGACTTTTGTCCCAGCCTCTTATGTTTTATCTCATTGTCACGAATTCTTCGGATCCTGTTGGGTGAATGGCGACAGTTGCATCGAAATCGGCTTTTGTCGCTCCCATCTTGATAGCAACTGCAAATCCTTGGATCATTTCATCGACTCCGTAGCCAAGACCATGAAGGCCAACGACCCTTTCTTCGGGACCAGCAGTGATGAGTTTGAATTTTGCTTGCTGGCGGTGTTGGGTAACAGCGGTGTACATGGAAGCAAATTGAGAAGTATAGACTTTGATATTCTCTTTACCATAAGTTTGTAGGGCTTCCTCTTCCGTTAAGCCCACCGTTCCGATAGCAGGGTGAGAAAAGACAACGGTAGGGATGCTAGTATAATCCATTTTAGCATCGACTTTTCCATTAAATAGTCTTTCAGAAAGGGTTCGCCCAGCCTTAATGGCCACTGGAGTCAACTCTTTTTCACCCGTGACATCACCAAGAGCATAGATGCCCGGAACAACGGTGTTTTGGTAATCATCTACTGCGATAAATCCCTTTTCATTTAAAGTAACACCTGCTGCTTCTAAATTCAGATCCTTGACGTTTGGTTTGCGTCCGGTTGCCCAGATGACATGTTCCGCTACATGGCTGGTCATATCTTCAAAGTAAACCTTGACACGTCCGTCTGTTAATTTTTCAAGCTTCATGGGAACCTTATGCTTGTGAAGAGGAAGTCTTTGTTTTTCCATTTCTTCCATTAAACCATCAGAAATGGAAGAATCAAAACTACGTAATACCCGATCTTTTCGAATGAAGAGGTCCGTTTGAACGCCTAGATGGTGAAGTACACCGGCTAATTCTACCGCAATGTAGCCAGCTCCAATTATAGCAATAGACTTTGGAAGTTCCTCCCAAGCAAAGACATCATCGGATGTTTCGCCAAATTCTGCTCCAGGAACAGAAGGAATATGAGGATAGGCTCCTGTCGCAATTACAATATGCTTGGCTTTGATGGTCTCTCCATTTACCTCAACCGTATGAGCATCCACAAAACGAGCACGACCTTCAATCAGTTCGACTCCATTGCGTTTGAAACTACCATCATAAGAATTCCGAGAACGATCAATATAGGCTTCACGATTTTTTCTTAAGGTTGCAAAATCAAATTTGGTCTGTTCAGAAGTAAAACCATAGTCTGGCCCGTAATCGCGAATGGCTTCTGCAATTTGTGCACCATACCACATAATCTTTTTAGGCACACATCCTCTGTTGACACAGGTGCCCCCCAATTGTTTTTCTTCGATGACAGCAGCGCGTGCTCCGTGCTCCCCAGCCCGGTTCATCGTAGCGATTCCTCCACTACCTCCACCGATTGAAATAATATCAAATTCTTTCATGTTTTCCTCCTAAATGGGATTTCAGTTTGATTGTAATATCAACTGTTACAAAAGTCAAGGGTTTAGCATTTCCCAAGCATTTAAATTTCATTTGCTGTGTCAATTTTAGATAGAAAAGGAAGGAAATATGGTATACTATGGTATAGAATAAAACGCTTTCGTTGATGGAGAAAAACGATGAAGAAATTGAAAAAATGGCAACTATTTACAGCCGCAGGTGCGGCAATTGCGGTGATTGGAACAGGAAGTGTGATGGTGTTTTCACATCCAAGTACTCCTGATCAAGCAGTCACGAAAGAAACTCCAATGGTGCAAACGGTCAAGGATGGCTCGATCGCTTCTTCGGTCTTGTTAACTGGGAAGGTCACTGCCAATCAGGAGCAGTATGTCTATTTTGATGGAACCAAAGGTGATTTGCAGTCGATTTTGGTCAATGTAGGAGATCAAGTGACGGCCGGTCAGTCAATCGTTCAATATAGCAGTACGGATGCCCAAACAGCTTACGATGCAGCCGTTCGTGCTGTCAATAAGGCAGATCGTCAGTTAAATGATTTACTGACAAATGGTGTGACCATTGATACGACAGGAGATGAAGAAGCAGATGCCAAGTCAGCTTCACAGACCCAACGCACTGTTGATTCTCAAGCTAGCGATTTACGAGATGCCAAGTCTGATGCGGTTGATAATATGAACAAGGCTAAGGCACTTCTGGATGCGACGACAGTCAAGAGTAATACAGATGGCACTGTCGTTGAAGTCAATAAAGATGTTTCAAAATCAACCACGGGTACCAATCAAATTCTGGTACATATTGTGAGCAACGGTCACTTACAAGTCAAAGGAGAATTATCTGAATACAATTTGGCCAATATCTCTGAAGGTCAGGAAGTGGTCCTCACTTCCAAGGTTTATCCGGATAAAACCTGGACAGGAAAGATTTCTTACGTAGCCAACTATCCGACTGACGCGGGTCAAGCAGGCGCCAATGCAGCAGGTGGAACACAAGGAAGCGGAGGAGCCAAGTACCCATTCACAGTAGAAATTACCAGTGAGATTGGGGAACTCAAACAGGGCTTTTCTGTCAATATTGAAGTCAAAAGTTCTACTCAACATCCCCTTGTTCCCGTGACAAGTGTCATGGCTGATGGGGATACGAGTTATGTATGGACGGTCGAAAATGGCAAGGCTAAGAAAGTAAAAGTAACTCTTGGTAACGCCGATGCTGAAAACCAGGAAATCTTGTCAGGCTTGAAAAAAGATGCTCAAGTTATTGTGAATCCTAATGAGAAACTGGAAGATGGAAAAGAGATCGGAAAATATGACAAAATTGATTGAACTAAAAGGAATCAATAAAACCTATAAAAATGGGGACCAGGAACTTCGTGTCTTAAAAGACATCGATTTAGAAGTCGAAGAGGGAGAATTTGTGGCCATTATGGGTCCATCGGGCTCAGGGAAATCGACCTTGATGAACGTCATTGGCTTGTTGGACCGACCGACCAGTGGAGAGTATTTCCTAGAAGGTCAGGAGGTTGGAAATCTCAGTGAGAAAAAATTAGCACGTGTTCGAAATGAACAGATCGGTTTTGTCTTTCAACAATTCTTTCTTCTTTCCAAGCTCAATGCCTTTCAAAATGTGGAACTGCCTCTCATTTATGCGGGAGTTCATCCTGCTAAACGGAAGGAATTAGCTGAGCAGTACCTTGAAAAGGTAGAGCTCCATTCTCGCATGCACCATTTGCCTTCAGAGCTCTCAGGGGGTCAAAAACAGCGGGTGGCAATTGCCCGAGCCCTGGTCAATCAGCCCGCCATCGTCTTAGCAGATGAACCAACCGGTGCACTAGATACAAAGACGGGGGAGCAAATAATGGATTTGCTAACCAAGTTAAACCAAGAAGGAAAAACCATTATCATGGTTACACACGAGCCAGAAATTGCAGCTTTTGCCCATCGTCGCATCGTCATTCGTGATGGAGTAATCTCCTCAGATAGCAAGCTGGAAGGGAGGACCTAATGCAAAATTGGAAATTTGCGATCAGCTCGATTATGAGCCATAAATTACGGTCTTTCTTGACCATGGTAGGGATCATTATTGGGGTTGCTTCTGTCGTTGTCATCATGGCTCTGGGAGATGGTATGAAAGCTGGTGTCACCAAGACTTTTACCAAGGACCAAGAGTATGTACAAATCTCTTATTCTCCCAATAAGAGTGGCTATGTGACAGGAATCAATATTGGCCCTTCTGAAGATACAGGTGAGGGTGGAGGCGAAAGTGGCCCTGCAGCTGAAGACCGAGGGATGGCTGCTCCATCGGAAATCGATGGAGAAAATGCTGAAGATATTGATGGTCAAGTCAAGGAAGCACCACCAGTTGTGCAAGAATCTTGGGTCAAGGAATTAACCAAGATTCAAGGTATCGATGGTTACTATGTTGGCAATACCTCCAATGCAACCATTGCTTTTCAAAAGAAAAAAGCAGACGGGGTGAATATCCAAGGGGTAAATGAGACCTATTTTTCTGTTAAAAAAGTTGAGCTCTTATCTGGACGAAAATTAACCCCTGCAGACTATAGTAATTTCTCCCGGGTGGTGCTCCTTGATGAAGGGTTAGCACAACAATTATTTGGAACGGAGAATCCACTGAATCAGGTGGTCTCTGTTGGAGACAACAATTATCGGGTTGTTGGTGTATTTAAAGATCCAAATGCGGGGACAGCTCTTTACGGAGCTTCTTCAGGTGGTAGTGCCCTAATGGCCAATACCCAGCTAGCTTCTGAATTTGGAACAGACGAGATTCAGAACATCGTCGTTCACGTTCCAAATGTGAAACAAATCAAATCTGTTGGGATCGAAGCTGCTCAAAAGCTAACAGAGCTTTCAGGTGTTCGCCAAGGGGAATTCCAAATCTTTAATTTGGATAGCATCCTAGAGGAAACCAACAAAGTGGTCGGAATTATGACGACAGTGATCGGTGCTATTGCAGGGATTTCCCTCTTAGTTGGTGGGATAGGAGTCATGAATATCATGCTTGTCTCTGTTACCGAACGGACGAGAGAAATCGGTCTTCGCAAGGCTTTGGGAGCAACCCGAGGTAAGATTCTGGTTCAATTTTTGATAGAATCTATGGTCTTGACCATCATTGGAGGGTTGATTGGTCTTGGACTTGCTTATGGTGTGAATAGCTTAATTACTTCCCTTGCTGCATCCTCCCTAGAAGGACCGCCGATTATTTCCTTAAATGTTGCTATCGGTAGTATTATTTTCTCTGCATTTGTTGGCATTATCTTTGGGATTTTACCAGCAAATAAGGCTTCTAAGTTAAACCCTATTGAAGCACTGCGTTATGAATAAAAAAATAGGAGCGAGTCAGGATGAATGGTGCAAGATTCTCCACGCTCCTTTTTTATGTTTTTGTTGAATAGTATATCGAAACCTTTTTAATTATCTTGCCTTAGATAGTTCATGCTGTTTGGGGAGTCAACGACGGTGTTCTGATGTTTTTGAGTATTCAGTCAAGAAGCTGCATTTTTTCTTCCATCTTATTTTTGTTTAATTGGTAAATATTAGTGAATTTCTAGTCTAAATATGATAGAATAGGGGAGAATAACTTAGGAGGTTCCAAATGACTACTGAACATATGGAAGAATTGAATGACCAGCAGATTGTCCGTCGTGAGAAAATGGCGGCCCTTCGTGAACAAGGAATCGATCCATTTGGAAAACGATTCGAACGTACTGCAAATTCAGGTCAATTAAAAGAAAAATATTCAGAATTAGATAAAGAACAACTCCACGACTTGAACGAAACAGCTATTATTGCGGGTCGTCTCGTAACAAAACGTGGAAAAGGAAAGGTTGGCTTTGCCCATCTTCAAGACCGTGAAGGTCAAATCCAAATTTACGTTCGTAAGGATGCTGTTGGAGAAGAAAACTACGAAATCTTCAAAAAAGCAGACCTTGGTGATTTCCTCGGGGTAGAAGGAGAAGTGATGCGGACCGACATGGGTGAGCTTTCAATTAAAGCTACTCACATTACGCATTTATCAAAAGCCCTTCGTCCCTTGCCAGAAAAATTCCACGGACTTTCAGATGTGGAAACCATCTACCGCAAACGTTATTTGGATTTGATTTCAAACCGTGAAAGCTTCGAACGTTTCGTAACTCGTTCAAAAATTATTTCTGAAATCCGTCGTTATTTAGATGGTCAAGGATTCCTTGAAGTGGAAACACCTGTGCTTCACAATGAAGCTGGGGGTGCTGCTGCCAAACCATTTATCACTCACCACAATGCGCAAAATATTGACATGGTGCTTCGTATCGCGACTGAGCTCCACTTGAAACGTTTGATTGTTGGTGGGATGGAACGCGTTTACGAAATCGGACGGATCTTCCGTAACGAAGGAATGGATGCCACTCACAACCCTGAATTCACTTCGATCGAAGTCTACCAAGCTTACGCTGACTTCCACGATATCATGGACTTAACAGAAGGTATCATTCAACATGCTGCTAAAGCGGTCCATGGAAATGGTCCAATTGACTATCAAGGAACAGAAATCAAAATCAACGAACCATTCAAACGGGTTCACATGGTTGATGCGATCAAAGAAATCACAGGTATTGACTTCTGGCAAGACATGACCTTTGAAGAAGCTGTAGCTCTTGCAAACGAAAAACACGTACCAGTTGAAAAACACTACACAGAAGTGGGACAAATTATCAATGCCTTCTTCGAAGAATTTGTTGAAGAAACCTTGACGCAACCAACTTTTGTTTATGGTCACCCAGTAGCAGTGTCACCTTTGGCTAAGAAAAACCCAGAAGACCCACGCTTCACTGACCGTTTCGAACTCTTCATCATGACCAAAGAGTATGCCAATGCCTTCACGGAATTGAATGATCCGATCGATCAATTGCAACGTTTTGAAGCGCAAGCGCGTGCGAAAGAATTGGGAGATGACGAAGCTACAGGCATCGACTATGACTACGTTGAAGCCCTCGAATATGGTATGCCACCAACAGGTGGACTTGGAATTGGTATTGACCGCCTCGTTATGTTGTTGACAAATGTAACAACGATTCGCGACGTTCTTCTCTTCCCAACTATGAAATAAGCTAAAAGAAAACACTGATCTTGCGATCAGTGTATCAGATTGAAGAAAAGTCTTCTAAAAAACTTTCCTTAGGTGAGTACGGACGTCAGCGAACTTCTACGAAGTTCCATGACTAATTATTGAGCCTAAGGTCTCAATAATTCCGAGTGCCTGAAACACAGTTGTTTCAGGCACTTTTCTCACAGCGGAAAGTTTTGTATAAACTTAACTAACTAAAGAAAATAGAATCATATTTTTGAAGATTCAACTAGCTATTTTAGGTGATAAACAGTTTGCCTGCATTCTAAAAAACACTGATCTTGCGATCAGTGTTTTTTTAGTCCTCTATATAAGAGGTATCATTCCATTTTTCTAAGTGATAGTGCTCAAAATTATCTGTTGTCAAAATCGTCACGCTGGCATTGTCTAGTCCGCCATTTTTGCGAAGTTCTCCTGTTTCATAACCGAGCAAGGTTCGAATAGAAGCCGTCAAATTAGCTCCGTGTCCAACAATGAGAACGGTATCGAGCTCTTTTCCTTTCAGACTTTTTACAAAATCACAGGTACGTTTGGTTGTTTCATAAACAGATTCTGCATCAAAGATTTCATTTTGAAAACGAGCGAGGTTATGTCGAAACGCATCCATTTGTTGGGGATAGATGGCCGAAATGGTAGAAATTTTAGCTCCTTCTATTTTTCCCAAATTCCACTCACGAAGAGCAGGCGTTGGTTGCAATTTTAGAGGTGTCTCCAATTGATCGAGAATGATCTGTGCAGTATGGACTGTCCGTGGCAGATCACTTGCAAAAGCTGCATCAAAAGGGACAGTAGCTAGATGCTTTCCTAATTTTTCAAGCTGATGAATGGAGGCTGGTAATAGCGGAGAATCGCCATTTGATCCTTGTAAACGTCCTTCTTCATTCCATTCTGTCCGTCCGTGTCGAATAAAATATAGTTTCACAATCTTGT
>CAJZGQ010000058.1 GCA_916048115.1 uncultured Streptococcus sp.
GATGAAATCAGCGTAGTAGAGCCCACTCAACCACTGCGTCTTGCTCGACAATCCTAAAACAATCAAGAGGTTAGGACTTCTGTCCCAGCCACTTTTTTTGTGGTCTAGAATATGGTATAATGAGAAGAATTTGATAGGAGCGTCCAAATTTTTGAAGACGCTACGGAGAACTGAGGAGTCGGATATGAATCTCACATTACATGAAGTTGCTCATCTAGTACATGCAAAAAATGATATCAGCCAATTTGAAGATGTGGCCCTCGTCAAGCCTGAATTTGACAGCCGTTTGATTGGGCCTGGAGACCTGTTTGTTCCTTTAAAGGGAGCGCGTGATGGTCATGACTTTATTGAGACTGCTTTTGAAAACGGAGCCGTAGCCACTTTTTCAGAGAAAGTGGTAGAAGGGCATCCTTATATTTTGGTAGAAGATGTGTTGAGTGCTTTCCAAACCCTGGCTGCTGCCTATCTTCAAAAGACAAAAGTGGATGTTTTTGCAGTGACGGGGTCAAATGGTAAAACCACCACAAAAGATATGTTGGCACAGCTTTTGTCCACCACCTACCTGACCTATAAAACACAGGGAAACTATAATAACGAAATTGGTCTTCCTTATACGGTTTTGCATATGCCAGAAGGGACAGACAAACTCGTCCTTGAAATGGGGCAAGACCATCTAGGAGATATCCATCTCTTGTCAGAACTGGCGCATCCAAAAGCTGCTATTGTCACCTTGATTGGGGAAGCCCATTTGGAATTCTTTAAAGATCGAAGTGAGATCGCAAAAGGAAAACTCCAGATTGCGGATGGCATGCCAGAAGGTGGCCTTCTGGTGGTTCCAGCTGATCTGATCGTCAATGCCTACCTCCCTGAAAATCAAAAAGTGGTCCGCTTTGGTCCAGACGAGGAGATTTTTATTACCGAGTTAATCGAGCGAAAGGACAGCTTAACTTTCCGAGCGAATTTCTTAGAAGAAGCGATTGATCTTCCGGTAACAGGAAAATACAATGCGACCAATGCCATGATTGCAGCTTATGTTGCCTTGAAAGAAGGAGTGAGTGAAGCTGCGATTCGTGACAGTTTTGAAACCTTGCAATTGACGCGCAACCGGACAGAATGGAAGAAGGCCAGTAACGGAGCGGATATCCTATCCGATGTCTACAATGCTAATCCGACGGCTATGCGCCTAATCTTAGAAACTTTCTCGACTATTCCTGCTAATCCAAATGGTCGAAAATTAGCCGTCCTGGCAGATATGAAAGAACTAGGGGAGCAATCTGTAGATCTGCACAACCAAATGATTCTCAGCCTCTCGCCAGATGTCTTGGATACGGTTATTTTCTACGGCCAAGACATTGCGGGATTGGCTCAATTAGCGAGTCAGATGTTCCCACTCGGACATGTCTATTATTTCAAGAAGACAGCTGAGGAAGATCAGTTTGAGGACATGGTCAAACAAGTCAAGGAAAGCTTGAAAGAGCAAGACCAAATCCTTATCAAGGGAAGCAATTCCATGAATCTAGCCAAATTAGTAGAGGAATTGGAGAATGGCGAGTAATAATGTACTGAAGGACATTCAGCGCTTGATTTCAATCACCAATACAGGTTTAGCATTCTCAAAAGATCCATTTGATCAAGAGCGCTACCAGGATATTCGTGAAATTTTACAGGATCTTGTGAAAGAAACGACTGATCTGAATTCACAAGAATTATCGGATTTGTTTCGACCGACAAACTATTATGACACCCCCTTAATTGATGTTAGGGCTTGGATTGTCAAAGATAGAAAACTTTGTCTGGTGAAAGGTCAGGGAGAAGAGACCTGGGCCTTGCCGGGTGGCTTTGGTGAGGTTGGCTATTCTCCTAAAGAAAATATTTTAAAGGAAATCCAAGAAGAAACGGGCTATGTAGCACGTGTCAATCGCTTGTTGGCAGTATTTGATACCAATCGCTACCAATTGCAAAGCCGCCAATATGTGAAATTGGTATTTGAATGTGAATTGCTGGATGGAAGTTTTCAACAGAATCAGGAAATTTCCGATCTTGCCTTTTTTGAGAGAGAGAAGATGCCTGCTCTTTCTACCAAGCGCAATACAGAAGAACAATTGAATTTCCTTTGGGAGGTTTATGATGGGAAACGAGATTTGTATTGTGATTAAAAACGATCTATAAATTAAAGGGATATAAACATGACACTTTGGGATTTATTGTTTACGAACCAAAAATCAGCCCCGCCTGAGTTTGGACTCTGGTATTTCATTTTGCCAGCTTCTTTGTTGGTGGTTGGCTACTTTTCTATTAAATATGCGCAGTCGAAAAGCTACCAACGCTTTTGGTACTGGGCACAATTGATTCAAGTCTTGACTATCAATGCTTGGTATATTCTCGCCCACATGCCTTTGACAGATAATTTGCCTTTTTATCATTGTCGCTTGGCCATGCTTGCAATCCTCTTTGCCCCGAGAGGAACCTATATCAAGCAATATTTTGCTCTCTTGGGAGTTTTGGGATCGATTGCGGCCTTGGTTTATCCGGCCTTTGACCCCTTCCCATTCCCCCATATTACTGTGCTCAATCTGATTTTTAGTCACTGGGCCTTGTTTGCCAATAGTTTGATTTACCTGCAAGATTTTTATCAGTCGGAAAAGCAAGACAGCCTACGAATTGTTAAGATCACCTTTGGCATGAATGCCGTCATCTTTTTGGTCAACCTTTTGACCAGTGGAGATTACGGCTTCTTAAAGCGTCCACCAATCATTGGAGACCACGGTGCTCTCTTGAACTACCTCTTGGTCAGCATTGTGATGGTGGCAGGTATTTGCTTGGTCAATCAACGCTATAAATACAAATACAAGATGGTCGAAGAGAGTATAGTTTCGCGTTCAGAATAAAAAGAGCAGATAAGGGAAAGAAATCATGACACTTTGGGACCTATTTTTCACCAGTCAACCAACGGCCCCTCCTCAATTAGGAGTCTGGTATTTCTTATTGCCGACTTCATTGGTAGTAGTGGGAGTTCTGTCCATTCGATTTGCTCACTCTAAAGCCTACCAAAACTTTTGGTATTGGGGGCAGTTGATCCAGTTGCTCATTATCAATGCTTGGTATCTAGCAGCTCGCTTGCCTTTTTCAGAGAGTCTTCCTTTCTATCATAGCCGGATGGCCATGTGGATTATCCTTTTGGCCCCCAAGGGAAGCTTCAAGCAATATTTTGCCCTCGTGGGAGTCTTTGGCTCCATTATGGCCTTGCTTCATCCTGTTTTTTATCCCTATCCTTTTCCTCACGTATCCTCGATCAACAATGTCTTTGGTCACTGGGCTCTCCTGGCCAACTGTTTGATCTATCTGGTTCAATCCTACCAGGTGGAAGAAGGGGCTGTTTGGAAAATCTGTCAGATGACGTTTGGGGTCAATGCCATTATTCAGCTTGCGAATCTCGCAACGGGTGGAAACTACGGCTTTATGCGTCGCCCTCCTGTGATCGGTGACCATGGCCTTGTGCTCAACTATTTGATCGTGACAGTTCTCATGACGGGGACACTGATTTTCATCAATACGATCGTTCAGTACAGTAAGAAAAGAAGAATACCTAAATCTGTTTAAATAAGGAGATTTTATGCATCATTTTTTCACTACAGAATCAACAGCACCACCAGCAATCTCAGCACTATGGTATAGTGTGATGGTCTTGTTCGTTGTGACAGCGATTATGATGTCACTTCGCTATTATCAGAATGAGCAATTTCGCAAATGTTTTCAATACTTACAGGGCTTCCAGTTAATTTGCTTGTATCTTTGGTATTTTGCCTACCACATTCCTTGGTCCAATAGCTTACCATTTTATCATTGCCGCTTGGCCATGTTTGCGGTCTTGTTTTTACCAGACCGATGGAAAAGCAAACAGTTCTTTGCTTTGATGGGAGTGAGTGGAGCCATCTTTGCCTTGGGTTATCCAGTCTTTGATCCCTACACTTTCCCTCATATTACGAGTTTTTCTTTCCTCCTCGGACATTACTGTCTCCTCATCAATTCCTTGATTTATCTCTTGAGATGGTATGATCGAAACCTCTTAAAAAATAGTCAGATTGTTCTCTATACCTTTGCCTTAGATTTATTCCTGGTTGGAGTCAATCAATTGACGGGAGGAAATTACGGCTTGATGGCCCGCCCTCCGATTATGAGAGGGGATAAGGTGTGGCTCAACTATCTGGTTGTATCCAGTGTTTTAGCCCTTGCTTTATTGCTCTTTAATCAGTTCTTCAGTCGCAGAAGTGAGCGGGTGAAAGTGAGAAAATAACAAGTAGGAAGGTTGGGACATCTCGGTCTCAACCCTGTTTTATATTAAAGGAGAATATATGAAGCGTTTCTTGCTAATGATTTCCCTCATTTGGAGTTTGGTTTGTACAATCACGATCGCACATGCAGATGATGAAGTTCGCTATTCGATTGAATCCTATGTAGGACACCTCCAATTGCAGGAAGATAGCCAAGCAACATTTACACAAGAGATTACCTATCAGTTTCAGACAGGCTATCATGGTCAATATGTGACCTTAGGAAGCGCTGATCCTCTTCCAAAAGGGTTTAAGATTCATCGTCATCCTGAAGTGGAAGCCTATGTGGATGGGGAAAAACGTGAGATTCGTGTAGAGGAGACAGACCTGGAAGATGGTCGGCAATTAAAAATATACAATGCCCGTATCGTCGGAGGAACGGTCAAGATCAAAGTAAAATGGAAGATTGATCATCTTTTGACTTTCTACAAGGATATTGCAGAATTGAATTGGTTTCCTATTTCAGATGGAGATGAGAAAGTCGCGAAATTAGATTTTTATGTGGATGGCTTGGATGCCAAGCAGGGAAAACTGTATGCCCATACTGGTTACTTTAATCCACCAGCCCAAGTTGAACGAACTGCAACTGGTTATCATATTTGGACAAAGGATTTTCCCAAAAATGGTAAGCTCGAACTGCATGGCTATTGGCTAATGACAGAGGCCCTGCGTCGAGACCAAGCAAATGAGATTAACAAGGGAAATGGAAAAGAGAAATTTCTCAAAAAAGAGAAATCCATTGAACAAAAAACATTCTTTTATCGGACCCTTCTACTCAAGGTCGTTCCAATTGTATCGGTTCTTTTATTTATCCTAGCTTTCATTCCATGGATTCGGTATTTTATTAGTACCAGAACTCGTCGGATTGCAAAAGGAGTACGATTATACGAACCACCACAGAATTTACCTCCTCTTGTCCTAGCTAAGGCACTGTATCAACTTGATTTTGAACGGATGGTGATGTCTAGAGAGAAGGGGCAACTAAAATTTAATCATCTCATCCAGGCAACCGTGTTAGATCTTATTGATCGAGGAAATCTTCGGTTGACTAGGGATGAAAATGGGGAAACCTTGACCTGTCTCCATTATGAAGGCTTGGCTGATTTTGAATTAAAGTTTATTGAAATGATTTTTGATCAAGAATCTGAAATCAATATCAGTGAGGTATTCTCAAAGTATAAAATTGATAAAGTAGCCCTAAAAAAAGACTTTCGAGCTGCTAAATCAGACACGCAACGAGACCGTATTCGAAAGATCGGAAATGAAGTTCAATCCCTTTTAAAAAAGGATGCCCAGCAATTGTCAAAAGGTGTCGATAAGGAGATTGCGAAATTAGGATTGCCTTCTTATTTTAGAGACTTATCTGAGAAAGAAGAAGCTCTTTCAAAAGCAGGCTGTGCCTTACATTTTTGGCTCTTACTGATCTTATTTGTGAGCATGTGTTTCTTATCTTTTGGATTCGGTTCACACCTATCTTCCTTCTATTTTTGGATGATTGTATTGTTGGTCGTCTTCTTCATTCCATTTTATATTCTTGTGAAAATTCGCGAAGAACATCTCCAATCCTTAGAGAACTTGGATGCACAATTTGAATGGATGGCCTTTCGAAATATGATCGAAAGTATTCCAAATTTCAATCAAGCAGAACTGGAGAGTGTTGTTCTATGGAATCGTATCCTAGTCTATGCAACTATGTATGGTCAAGCTAAAAAAGTGAGTCAGGTACTCAAAAATCATCAGATTTCCTTGCCATATGAAAACTGGGACACTGTTGTTTGGCTAACGACCTCCTCAAATTCCTTCCTAGACGGCTCTACCTTGATGAGTTATGCTGATGATTCCTATAGCGTTTCAAGCTTCTCTACTAACTCCTCAGATGGCAGTGGTGGCTTTGACGGCGGTGGCTTTTCTGATGGTGGCGGTGGCGGAGGATTTGGAGCCTTCTAACAGTCATGATGAGAGGACTAGAATCTACGGATTTTAGTCTTTCTTTTTGCTCTCAAAGAAGAATCATCGTTGAAAAAAGTGCCTATTTTCGCTATAATAGGACAGATAGAGAAATTGAGGAGAGATCCTATGTAGAGATGAATTTGTAAATTTATCAAAAAATAAGAAGAGAAAGAATTAGGAACATGAACGTACAAGAAGAAATTAAAAAACGCCGTACCTTTGCCATCATCTCCCACCCGGATGCTGGTAAAACGACGATTACTGAGCAGTTGCTCTACTTTGGGGGAGAGATTCGGGAAGCCGGTACTGTCAAAGGGAAGAAAACAGGAAACTTTGCTAAATCCGACTGGATGGACATTGAGAAACAACGTGGGATTTCGGTAACCTCATCTGTTATGCAGTTCGACTATGATGGCAAACGGGTCAATATCCTAGATACGCCAGGGCACGAGGACTTTTCAGAAGATACTTATCGGACCTTGATGGCAGTGGATGCTGCAGTCATGGTGGTGGACTCTGCCAAGGGTATCGAGGCCCAAACCAAGAAATTGTTTGAGGTTGTCAAACACCGTGGCATTCCAGTCTTTACTTTTATGAATAAGCTGGACCGTGACGGACGTGAGCCACTAGATCTCTTGCAAGAATTGGAAGAAGTCTTGGGCATCGCAAGTTACCCGATGAACTGGCCGATTGGGATGGGGAAAGCTTTTGAGGGACTCTATGACCTTTATAACCAACGTTTGGAACTCTATAAAGGAGACGAACGCTTTGCCAGTCTAGAAGATGGGGACAAGCTTTTTGCTAACAATCCTTTCTACGAGCAAGTGAAAGACGACATCGAACTCTTGCAAGAAGCTGGGAATGAATTCTCAGAAGAAGCCATCCTTGCGGGTGAATTAACACCAGTCTTCTTCGGATCCGCTTTGAC
>CAJZGQ010000059.1 GCA_916048115.1 uncultured Streptococcus sp.
TACAGAACTAAATCCTTTGGATAAATTAATTGTCTAACTTTTTGGGGTCAGTACATTCTGTCCCACTCTCTTTTTTATTTTTGTTTCAATTCTGTTCGTAGGGCTTCTTGCTGCTCTTTTGTCAGATGAACGCCCTTACTTGCAACAATCTGGCTAGAGACTTTATTGGCAAAGCTTAAGGCTTGTGCGATATCTAAGCCTTCTAATCGGGCTGACAGAAAAGCTCCGACATGGCTATCCCCAGCACCTACTGTATCAACAACTTCTGCTGGGAAACCGTCCGCCTCATACCAGTTGCCATCATAGGCAACCGCTCCTTTTTCCCCCAAGGTGACAATGACTAATTGCCCCGTTCTCTGATACAAACGTTCGATGGCTGGCTGGATCTCTCTACACCCAGAAAAAGCCAGTGCTTCAGCCTCATTAACATGGAGAATCGGATGCAGATCATAAATTGCTTCCAGTCGATCTTTGGGAATCATGAGTCCGCGTGGTCCTGGTGCGAAAATCACCTGGCCTTCTAATTGCGAAACAGACTGCACCAATGCAAGACCGGTTGGCTCCTCGACTTCAAGACCACACAAGTAGATGTAATCAAATCGATCTGTCTCGATCTCTTTTAGCCACTCTCCTTGGAAGCTATACTCCACTCCGTGATCTGATAAGAAGGTCCTCTCACCATCAGACTCTACAAAGCAATAACAGCACCCATTGGTCCCCTCTAATGAGATGGAGGAGGAAATTCCCAATTGTTTTAGCTCTCTCCGAATAAAATCACCATACATCCCAGAACCGACTGGCGAGACAAACTGGTAGGGTTGCGACAAAAAATGAAGAATATTGACGACATTAAATGCACAACCTCCCACAGACCATTGTTGGTGATCAATATGGGCATCTCCTTCACGACTCGGCAACCGATCCAAGTAGATCATCACATCACAAACGGTAGAACCAATAATTAACGCAGCTGTCATCTTTTTCTCCTTACTTTGCCTTCTATTATACCAGAGGAAACATAAAAAACAACCAATCCCTTGTGGAGTGGTTGTTTCTCTTTTTAGTCACGATAAACGGGTTGAGGGCCAAAGGTTTGGGAAACCGGCATGATTTCAATCCGGTTGACATTGACATGCTTAGGCTGTTGGATCAACCAAGCTACAGTATTCGCAATGTCTTCAGGCTGAATGGCATGGGCATCTCGATAGAGAGCTTCTACTCGTTTTTCATCTCCTTTAAAGCGAACCGTCGAGAATTCAGTTCCTTCACAGAGACCAGGTTCAATATTGCTGACACGAATCTTCTTCCCTGCTAGATCTGCTCGAAGATTGAGGGAGAATTGCTTGACAAAGGCTTTGGATGCTCCGTAGACATTGGCTCCTGGATAAGGCACTGTTCCTGCCGTAGACCCCATATTGATGATATAACCGTCATTTCTTTCCACCATCTGGGGGAGGATTTGCCGGGTCAAATAGGTCAGACCGATAATGTTGGTCTGAATCATGGTCAACCAATCTACGATCTCTGCTTCATGAGCTGGAGCGAGGCCTAGGGCCAGACCAGCATTATTGACCAAAACATCAATTCTCTCCCAAGAAGCTGGCAAACTGGCAAGGGCATGATCCACCTGTGGGAGATCTGTTACATCCATTTGCAGGGGATAAAAGGCTTCTCCCAGCTCTTCTTGAAGGACTTGTAATTTTTCGATGCGTCTAGCTGCACCAATCACCCGATGCCCATCGGCAACTAAGCGACGACAGATGGCTTGACCAAAGCCAGCAGAAGCTCCTGTTACTAATATTGTTTCTGACATGTGATTACCTCCAAGGATTATAGAAGCGACCTTGGTTTACCCAAATCAAGACGATACTTAAGACTACCATAAAGATTGACCCCAGGATAATCAAGTGATCACGAGTCGTCATCTCCTGATAGGTGTACCAGGTTCGTTTTTTATTTTTTCCAAAGCGTCGCAATTCCATCGCCGTAGAAATCGTTTCAATCCGCTCTAGAGAACTAAAAATTAAGGGAGAAATCATCTGAAGATTTCCCTTCACCCGCTGGACAAAGTTGGCTTTTTTGGACAACTCCAATCCTCTTGCTTCTTGGGAGAGCTTGATAATCTGGTATTCCTCTTGCACATCTGGAATATAGCGCAGGGTCAAGCTGACTGAATAAGCAATCTTGTAGGATACTCCTATCTGATTAAGACTCGAAGCAAATTGACTAGGATGGGTGGTCATCAGGAAAATAAGAGCCAAAGGAATGGTACAGATATATTTCAAAGTAAGGTTGAAAAGATAAAACAACTCTTGAGCTGTAATGCTATAAGCTCCTAAACCATCTAGAAGAACTGTTTTTGCTCCATAGATTTCTACCCCATATTGGGGGGCAAAAAGATAGACCATCAAGACATTGAGAAGGGCAAAAGCTAAGGCAAAACTCAGAACAAAAGAGATGTCTTTCAAACGAATGCCTGAGGTTGCAAATAAGGCGAGGGCACCCAAACCAATGACCAACAACAAGCGAGTATCGTAACTCAACATGGCAGCTAATGATACCAACAATAAGAAAAGAAGCTTGCTAGCGCCTGAAAGGCGATGCAGAAAGCTGGTTCCGGCATGGTAGCCGACTAAGCGATTATTCATGACCTTCCCCCTTCTGATTCATATAAAACTGGGTCAAGGCAAGAGGATCGACACCAAGTCGATTTGCCAAGGCGAAAATAGACGTTTCTTTCAAATTAGCCCGTCTCAAAATTTCTGGTTGGGTCAAGAGCTCTGCCGGTGTCAAATCAGCCAAAACCTGCCCATCCATAACCACGACTGCCCGGTCGGAATAATCTAGCATGAGCTGCATATCGTGGGTAATCATGACAATGGTATGCCCCTTTTGCTGGAGTTCATCAAGGAAATCCATAATTTCTGTATAGTTTCGTTGATCCTGGCCTGCCGTCGGTTCATCCAGTACCAAAACCTCAGGCCCCAATACTAAAATCGAAGCGATGGTCACCCGCTTCTTCTGACCATAAGATAGAGCAGAAATTGGCCACTTACGAAATTCGTAGAGACCACAGGTTTTCAAGGCTTGATGGACACGATTTTCAATCTGGTCCTCTGGGACATTTCTCAAGCGAAGACCGAGAGCTACCTCATCAAACACCATGGTCGATGAAATCATCTGATTAGGATTTTGCAGGACATAACCTACTCGCTCTGCTCGCTCCTTGACACTATCACCCTTGATATCCTCTCCCTTTGAGAAATAGGTTCCTTCCGTTTGGATGAAGCCACAAATCGCCTTAGCAAGGGTAGATTTTCCAGCCCCATTTTTACCAACAATCGCTAGCCGTTGGCCTTTTGGAACGGTTAAAGAAAGATCTTTAAGAATAGGCTGATTTTCTCGATAGGCAAAGTTCAAATGACCAAGCTCTAAAATTGCTTCTGCCTCTGCACCTTTTTCAAAATGTGGAGTTGGAATTTCCACTGATAAATCTTCAAGTGGTATTTTTTCAACATTGTCCAAATTCGGTAGCTTGCTGATATCCTGGCCTAACTGGCGAAGAGTTGTTAAATAGAGGGGTTCCCGAATCCCATTTTCAGTCAGCAGTGTCGTTCTCAACAACTCATCTGGCTCCCCATTAAAGAGGACTTGCCCTTGATTGATCAAGATGACTCGATCAATGGGACGATAGAGCACATCCTCCAAACGGTGTTCGATGATAATGGTTGTTGTCCCTTGCTCTTCATGAATTTGATCGATTAGATCAATGATATCCTGACCCGACTTGGGATCTAGATTAGCCAGTGGCTCATCAAAAAGCAGGATTGGACTTTCGTCGATCAGGACGCCAGCTAAGCTCACCCGCTGTTTTTGCCCACCGGATAAATCTTGAGGCCGATGGTCCAAGAGCTTACTCAAATCTAAGCGCTCCGCCCAGGTGTGAACCCGAGATTTCATACTTTCCGGTTCCACCATATCGTTTTCAAGAGCAAAAGCCAAGTCTTCTGCGACACTAAGACCGATAAACTGGCCATCCGTATCCTGTAAAACCGTACTGACCAAGTGAGATTTTTCATAAATACTATGATCAAAGGCTTCTGTCCCCTGAATGAGAAATTGCCCACTACTGGTTCCCTTATAGATATTGGGAATAATCCCGTTTAGACACTGACCAATGGTTGACTTACCAGAGCCAGATGGTCCCACAATCAGGACCTTTTCCCCCTCGTAGATGGTCAGGTTAATCCCCTTTAAGGTCGGCTCAGACTGGGCCTTATACTGGAAGGAAAAATCCTTCAATTCGATGATTGCTTCTTTCATTTAGTTTGCCTTTTCCCATAAGAGCGCAAATTGAATGGCCAACTCCGCGATTCGGTCCTTGCCATCTAAGTCCTCATGACTAGATAAGGTTCGGATATCCCATTTTTCTTCAGAGAGGTGGTCCGCCGCGTAGAAAAAATGGCAGAGTTCAAAGCCCCGAAAAGCTGCTAATGCCGCCACTGCCGAACATTCCATATCCACACAGATGGCTCCTGCTTCCTTTCGACGTTTCATCTTGTCGATGGTTTCCCGATAGGGAGCATCGGTCGTCCACACTTTTCCTGACTGATAAGAAACCTTGTGACTGTCCAGAAAAGCTTGGAAGAGAGGAAGGCTTTCCTTATTTACTTCCACTTCATCACTAGCCGGAAGATAGTGGTAGCTGGTCCCTTCATCCCGAAGAGCTGCTGTTGGAATGATGATGGAGGTCGCTTCAATATCCCTGTCCAAAACCCCACAAGTCCCAAAAAGAACGAGTTTTTCCATCCCAAATTGAATCAAATCCTCAATAATTCCCACACAGGAAGCTGCCCCAACGGGCGCATTAAAGGCAGCGATCTGTTGGTCTCCGATAGTGATCCCATAAACGAGAACTTCAAAGTTGGCCATGGAGGTTCTTGTGATGACCTCATGTTCATAATTTTCAAGGAGGCGCGCAAAAGTTACTCTTGAAAAGCAAGAGATGACTACTTTAGGAAATCCTTCAATTGGTTTGTGTAAGTCTTGTGGATTAATAATAGCCTGTCGGTTGGCGTCAAATTCTTCTAACAGCATTTCGTGCACCTCTTTCATTCTACTTCTAGTCCCCTATTATACCACAATTAGCCTAGTCATTGGTTTTTGATCAAAGGTAAGAGTATAAAAAAGAACTGCTCCCAGACGTTAGATTTTTCGGATCAAGTGTCGGAAGGACAGTTCACTGCAATATTTTTTACTTATTCTCCAATTGTGCTAATTCTAGCAAGCGTTCTTTGGACAATTTTTTGATTTCAATTTGACTAGCATCAAGCAGCTGGAATTCATCTGGCTCTAAGGCCTCCAGTAAGTCCTTCAGAGCAAGAGAACCAATTGGATGGTAATTTTCTGGCTTACCTGGATCTCCCTCGATCGCTACCAATAGCACCCGCCAATCAATGATACCCGCTAAGCCCACGATTTCTACATATTCTGCAGGAACATGTGGCACCCGTGGCAAGACTGTATCCGTATCTTCTGTCAAGCTATAGCTGGCTAAGAAGGCTCCTGTCTCCTCCTGTTGATAAAAACGGACTTGACTGAAATAAGCTGCATTATATTGAATCTTCTTGATAAAGGCAGAGTAGGCTTCTAGGGGATGGACATGGTTCAAGACTTCCTGCACTGTATCCCGATCCAAATAGACCGGATGAGCGAAGCCTTGTACTTCAAACTCTTTTAGATCTTTTTCTTTTGTCAAATTCCCCAGCGTTTCTAGGATAACGACTTCATAATCAAAATGGAAAATAGAATCTGGAGTATAGCTCACGCCGTCGCTAGCCACAATCTCCGTTCCTAATACTTCTGCGAGGCGACTGATCCAGCGAAGGGCCAACTGCCAATCTTCTTCTATCGCAAAAGAGGGCACCTGAATCTGATAAGACTCTTCCTCATCAAAATAGCGTAACTGCAGAGGAAGACCACTTTTTCTGTACACGATACAGTTCAAGCTTTCAAAATCATTTAAGGGACGATGAAGAGTAGCAGGATCATAGTTGTAGGTTGTCAACTCTTCCACCAATTTCAGGACTTCCTGTGCTGCGAGTACTTTCTGATAGCCAAATAAGCTCTTTTTATTTTTGATTGAAAACACGATACTCATTTGTTTTCTCCTTTGTGAAATCGCTTACCTAAAGTATAGCACAATTTTCAATCAATTTCCATATAAAAACAGCCTGAGCTTTCAGACTGTTTGTTTCTATTATGCAGGTGCTCCATCAAGCGTCTCACCGATAAGGGCCAAACGCTCACTCACCTCTGCTTGTGACAAGTCGTGTTCTTCTACATAACGATTGCGAGGGTGAACACGGCACTCATGGGAGCAGCCACGGAGGTACTTGTCTTCGTTTTCTTCTGAAGTCAAGATGCGACGGTTACAGAAAGGATTTCCACAGTTGACATAGCGTTCACATGGTGTTCCATCAAACCAATCTTTTCCGACAACACTTGGATCGACATGGTTGACATCGACTGCAATCCGTTCGTCAAAGACGTACATTTTCCCATCCCAAAGTTCTCCTTGAACTTCTGAGTCTTTCCCGTAAGTTGCGATACCGCCGTGTAATTGACCGACATCTTTGTATCCTTCACGCACCATCCATCCTGAGAATTTCTCACAACGGACTCCACCAGTACAGTAGACGACGACACGCTTGTCCATGAATTTTTCCTTGTTATCACGGACCCATTGTGGCAATTCACGGAAGTTGCGGATATCTGGACGAATAGCCCCACGGAAGTGACCAAGGTCATACTCATAGTCGTTACGAGTATCAAGGACAACGGTATCCTCGTCTAGAAGGGCTTCTTTAAATTCTTTTGGCGACAAGTAAGCACCTGTTGTTTCAAGAGGATTGATGTCGTTATCGAAGTTATCATCCTCTAATCCAAGGTGGACGATCTCTTTCTTATAGCGGACGAACATCTTCTTGAAAGCTTGTTCTTCTTCCTCATCCATCTTGAACCAGAGGTCTTCCATACCCGGAAGGCTGTGTACATAGTCCATGTATTTTTGAGTTGTTTCGTAGTCACCAGATACGGTTCCGTTGATTCCTTCATCAGCCACTAGGATACGGCCTTTAAGACCGATTGATTTACAGAAGGCCAAGTGGTCGGCTGCAAATTGTTCTGCATTTTCAA
>CAJZGQ010000060.1 GCA_916048115.1 uncultured Streptococcus sp.
GGACGACGAAATCGAATTCTAACGAATGACCGATTTCTGTCCCACTCTCTTTTCTTATAGTTTGAAACTATAGCTGGGTCTTGAAAATGGGAAAACCGCTCTCCTCATAATAGTGATAAAATAGTAAGCAGTTAGATTAATTGATTATCGGAGGGCAATATGAGTAAAAAACGCAATATCAATACGATTTTGGCACAGGCAGGAATCAAGTCAGATAAAGCAACGGGAGCTTTGACGACTCCTTTGCATTTCTCTACGACTTACCAACACCCAGAATTTGGTCAGTCTACAGGTTTTGACTATACCCGTACGAAAAATCCAACACGCGCAACAGCTGAGAAGACTTTGGCAGCTATTGAGAGTGCAGACTATGCTTTGGCGACAAGCTCTGGAATGTCAGCGATTGTGCTTGCTTTTAGTATTTTCCCAGTTGGTTCAAAAGTCTTGGCTGTTCGTGACCTTTATGGCGGTTCTTTCCGCTGGTTTAACCAACAAGAGCAAGAAGGTCGTTTCTCTTTCACCTATGCCAATACAGAAGAAGAACTGATCCACCATCTAGATCATGATCCGGTGGATGTCCTCTATATTGAAACACCAACCAATCCATTGATGTTGGAATTTGATATTGCTCATTTAGCCAAATTGGCCCATACAAAAGGTGCCAAAGTCGTGGTGGACAATACTTTTTATAGCCCTATCTATCAACGTCCGATTGAAGAGGGAGCTGATATTGTTCTTCATTCAGCAACCAAGTACCTGGCTGGTCACAATGATGTCTTGGCTGGTGTTGTCGTGACAAATGATGCAGACTTGTATGACAAACTCTTTTACAATTTGAACACGACAGGTGCGGTTCTTTCCCCGTTTGACAGCTATCTATTGATCCGTGGTCTCAAGACACTCTCTATCCGGATGGAGCGCTCCACAGAGAATGCTCGCAAGGTGGTCGAGTTTTTGAAAACCTCCCCTCAGGTCAAAGAAGTCCTTTACACTGGAAAAGGTGGAATGGTCTCCTTTAAAATTCAAGATGAGAAAAAAATTCCTAACTTGTTGAATTCCCTTCAAGTCTTTACCTTTGCAGAAAGCCTTGGCGGAGTTGAAAGTTTGATCACTTATCCTACCACTCAAACCCATGCGGACATTCCTGCAGAAGTTCGCCATTCATATGGTTTGACAGATGATCTTCTTCGTTTGTCCATCGGAATCGAAGATGCGGATGATTTGATTGACGATTTGAAACAAGCATTGGAGGCTTAAGATGACCAAATATGATTTCACGACTTTACCGAATCGCTTGACCCACCATACCTACAAGTGGAAAGAAACTGAGACAGATCCAGAAATCATTCCGGCTTGGATCGCGGACATGGATTTTAATGTCATTCCAGAAGTACGAGAAGCTGTTATCGGCTATGCAGACCAAATGGTCTATGGCTACACCTATGCATCGGATAGCCTCTACCAGTCTATCCTTGATTGGGAAAAAGAAGAGCATGGCTATTCCTTTGAAAAGGAAGCTGTCGTCTTTATCGAAGGTGTTGTTCCAGCCATTTCAACAGCTATTCAAGCCTTCACCAAGGAAGGGGATGCTGTCTTAATCAATACGCCGGTCTATCCTCCATTTGCCCGAAGCGTCAAGCTCAATCGTCGAAAATTGATCGAAAATTCATTAATTGAAAAGGATGGTCTTTTCCAAATTGATTTTGATCAGCTGGAAAAAGACATTGTGGAGCAAGAGGTGAAACTCTATGTTTTGTGTAATCCGCACAATCCTGGAGGCCGTGTATGGGATCGTGAAGTCTTGGAAAAAATCGGCCACCTCTGTCAAAAACATGGTGTCCTTCTCGTTTCAGATGAGATCCACCAAGATTTGGCCTTGTTTGGCCACCGTCATACCAGCTTTAACACAGTTGATCCAAGCTTTAAAGATTTCAGCTTGATCTTAACCAGTGCAACCAAGACTTTCAATATTGCAGGAACAAAAAATTCCTATGTGGTCATTGAAAATCCAAAGCTTCGTACGGCTTTTAAACAACGGCAATTAGCTAATAATCAACATGAAATCTCAGGCTTGGGCTATATTGCAACAGAAGCGGCTTATCGCCATGGTAAACCTTGGTTGACAGAGCTCAAGCAAGTCTTTGAAAAACACATCGACTATGTGGTAGATGAATTGCATGCAAAGACCAAAATCCGTGTCATGAAACCCCAAGGAACCTATCTTCTTTGGTTGGACTTTTCAGCCTATCCTTATACCGATGATGAGCTGCATGCTAAAATTCATGACCAAGCCAAATTGATTTTGAACCGTGGAACAGATTTCGGAAAAGAAGGAACCTTACATGCCCGCCTCAATGTAGCAGCTCCCTTCACCCTCATTGAAGAAATTACCAAACGCTTGGTGGAAACTTTTCACAAATAAGTGTTGACTTTCTGTGAGTGAAGGAGTAAAATAAACTCGAAATACGGTAGGTGAGGCTACCACAAGGATACGGATGACTACCGCAAAGCAGTAGAGACACTACTCGTTGGTTAACAGTCCTGATCGCAAAGGTCAAGACTAAGCTCATTTCATTGCCTTGTGGAGCTAAAGCTTGGACGGTCAGTTTTTTGAGAGTTTTGATTGAAAAATAAATGACGAGTTTCATGAGTCCTACCGATCGAGGGTAGGACTCTTTTTTATGCCTTACCAAGAAAAGAGAAAGGAGAGAGCTATGATACAAATCGACGATCATCCCGAACCGCACCGAACCAGCCAATCGCTGATTTGTGTCCTAGGGACTCCAAAAGTGATTGGCTCCTGATTGAAAAAGGAGATACTAATGCAAACAAATAAAGAAAGACTCATTGCTGCTCTTCAAGAACCACTTGAAAGCACCTTTGCCAACTACAAAACCAGTGCCCTTGGTTTGGTTGACGATCAAGTAGAAGAAAACCGTGATATTTATGGCGAAAATGTCATCACAAAAGGTCAAGAAGATTCCATGATCAAAAAGATCTACGAATCGATCATCAATCCTTTTACGGTGATTTTGTTGGTCATTGCGCTGGTTTCCTTCATTACTAATGTCTGGCTAGCAAAACCAGGTGAGCAGGACCCAACGACCTCCATCATCATTGTGACCTTGGTCTTGATTTCTGGTGGGATCCGCTTCATTCAAGAATTGCGGAGCGACAAAGCAGCTAGCAACTTATCACGTATGATTGTCAATACAGCGACCGTTCTGCGTGATGGATCGGAACAAGAAATTCCGATCGATGAAATCGTCGTAGGTGATGTGATCAAACTGAGTGCCGGCGATATGATCCCAGCAGATGTGGTCTTGATTGATTCCCGTGACTTCTTTGTCCAACAATCTGGTCTTACGGGGGAAAGTGATGCTGTTGAAAAGGTTTGTCTCAGAAAAGCCGACAGTCAAAATCTAGATAGTCTCTTGGAAAGTGAAAGTTTGGCCTTTATGGGGACCAATGTCATCTCCGGACGGGCGACAGCCTTGGTCTTGGTCGTGGGAGATGAAACCATGATGGGAGCTATTGAGCAAACCATCAACACTTATGACGAACCAACCTCATTTGAGAGAGAAATGAATACCATCTCTTGGCTCTTGATTCGGCTCATGTTAGTGATGGTGCCCATTGTCTTTGTGATCAATGGCCTCACAGATGGTGACTGGTTAGAAGCGGGTGTCTTTGCCCTCAGCGTTGGGGTTGGTTTGACTCCGGAAATGCTGCCGATGATTATTACAGCGAGTCTTGCTAAGGGCTCCATCATTATGGCAAAAGAAAAAGTCGTTATCAAAAAGCTCAATGCCATCCAAGACCTCGGCGCTATCGATATTTTGTGTACTGATAAGACAGGAACCTTGACCCAAGATGAAATCGTTTTGGAGTATCCGCTTGATATCCATGGCGAGTTGGATCTATCAGTCCTTCGCCGGGCTTACTTGAATTCCTATTTCCAAACCGGGCTAAAAAATTTGATGGACCGAGCGATTATCAATCGGACCCAGAAAGAAGCCAAGAAACATGAAATTGTTCGCGACCTGGATCAAACCTTCCATAAGATTGATGAATTGCCCTTTGATTTTGAACGTCGTCGCATGAGTGTCATTGTCAAAGACGAAGACGGTGTGGTCAGCATGGTGACCAAGGGTGCCTTGGAAGAAATGCTTTCTGTATCGAATTATGTTGAGTACAAGGGGGAGATTAAACGCCTGACAGATGAAGTCCGTCAAGAGGTCCTCGCTGAAGTTGCTCAGTTAAATGAACAAGGTCTTCGTGTTTTGGGCGTCAGCTACAAAACCGACTTGGACGAAAATGACATCTTTAGTGTTGAAGATGAACGAGACATGATCCTAACCGGTTACCTTGCCTTTCTTGATCCACCAAAACCTTCTGCAGCTCCAGCAATCAAAGCTCTTGCAGAATATGGGGTAACCACCAAGATCTTAACTGGGGACAATGAAAAGGTCACCCAAGCTGTCTGTGAAAAAGTAGGACTAGATGTCGAGCGGATTCTTTTGGGAAGCGAAATCGATACGATGACTGACCAAGAGTTAGCACAAGTTGTGGAAACAACAACGGTCTTTGCCAAATTATCACCCGATCAAAAAGCGCGGATCATCCTCTGCCTCAAGAACAATGGCCACAAGGTGGGTTACATGGGAGATGGGATCAACGATGCTCCATCCATGAAGGTCTCAGACGTTGGGATCTCCGTGGATACCGCTGTGGATATCGCCAAGGAAACGGCAGATGTCATCCTTCTGGATAAGGACTTGATGGTCCTTGAAAAAGGTTTGGTTGAAGGTCGCAAGGTCTATGCCAATATGACCAAGTATATCAAGATGACGGTCTCTTCTAACTTCGGGAACATCTTTTCTCTGCTCTTTGCCAGTATCTTTTTGCCTTTTCTTCCAATGGCTCCCGTTCATCTGATTGTGCTCAATCTTATCTATGATCTTTCTTGTATCGCCCTTCCTTTTGACAATGTCGACAAGGAATTCCTCAAGAAACCTCGTATCTGGGAAGCAAACTCCATCATGCGTTTTATGGCCTGGATTGGTCCAATTTCATCAGTATTTGATATTATTACCTACATGCTTCTTTATTTCCTTGTTGTCCCAATGATTTTAGGTCATGGCTACAACCATGGAGCAGCAGATGCAGCAGCCTTTATCATGGTGTTCCAAACTGGATGGTTTATTGAATCTATGTGGTCTCAAACCATGGTTATTCATATGTTGCGTTCACCAAAACTGCCATTTATCCAAAGTCGTCCAGCCTTCTCAGTCGTGGTGACGACTCTAGCAGCAGCCTTCTTTGTAACCTCCCTTCCATATAGTCCTTTGGCTTCTATCTTGAAGTTGAGCCAACTAAATGGATTGTACTTTGTTCTATTGTTTGCGATTATCGTCCTCTATATGTTGAGTGTGACGGTTGTCAAACGTATCTATATTAAGAAATACAAAGAATGGTTGTAATTGATTGATAGAAAGAGTGAGTCCGAACTTAAAAAATTAAGTGTAAGGGCTCTCTTTTTTTTGTAAAATTTGGTATAATAAGAAGAATGTAAAGTTGGAAATGAAGATTTCCATGTGCTGTGAGTATCAAAGAGGGACTGAAAGAAAGAGTAGAGATTGACTCCACTTTTATCATAGCTCTTTTTTGAATAATAACAGCTTAGAAAGAAGGATCTCAAAATGGGAAAATTAGAAGTTATTACACATCCACTGATTCAACACAAATTGTCTATTCTTCGTCGCACGGATACCTCTACGAAGGCCTTTCGTGAATTGGTCGATGAAATTGCTATGTTGATGGGCTACGAAGTGTTGCGTGAATTGCCTCTTGAAGATGTTGAGATTGAAACTCCTATTACCAAAACCGTTCAAAAACAAATCGCAGGGAAGAAATTGGCTATTGTCCCAATTCTTCGTGCAGGGATTGGGATGGTTGATGGTCTCTTGAGTTTGGTACCAGCTGCTAAGGTTGGCCATATCGGGATGTACCGTGATGAAGAAACCTTGAAACCAGTTGAATACTTGGTGAAATTGCCAGAAGATATTGATCAACGTCGTATCTTTGTAGTAGACCCGATGCTTGCTACGGGTGGATCCGCTATTCTAGCTATTGATTCCTTGAAAAAACGTGGCGCTAGCCATATCAAATTTGTCTGTCTAGTATCAGCGCCAGAAGGGGTGAAAGCTCTTCAAGAAGCTCACCCAGATGTTGATATCTTTACAGCAGCCCTCGATGATCATTTGAATGAACATGGCTACATTGTTCCTGGTCTTGGAGATGCAGGTGACCGTTTATTCGGTACCAAATAAGAAGCCATTCATGATTCGTCCGAAAGGTGCTTAAGATTTGACCTTTTTTGACCATTGGTTTATAATAGCACATATACTTTGAACCTCACGAATCGTGAGAATGAATGGATACTAAAGGAGAAGAATAGATGATTCCAGTAGTTATTGAACAAACCAGTCGTGGAGAACGTTCTTACGATATTTATTCCCGTCTGTTGAAAGATCGAATTATCATGGTAACAGGACCAGTTGAGGACCAAATGGCTAACTCCATTATCGCTCAATTGCTCTTCTTGGATGCCCAAGATAATACAAAAGATATCTATATGTATATCAATACCCCAGGTGGCTCTGTCTCTGCAGGTCTCGCCATTGTAGATACTATGAACTTTATCAAGTCAGATGTCCAAACCATTGTCATGGGGATGGCGGCATCTATGGGAACTATCATTGCTTCAAGCGGTGCGAAGGGCAAACGCTTCATGTTGCCAAATGCTGAGTACATGATTCACCAACCAATGGGTGGTACTGGTGGTGGTACCCAACAAACCGATATGGCGATCGCAGCAGAACACTTGCTCAAAACACGGAATAACTTGGAAAAAATCCTTGCGGAAAATTCAGGTCAACCGATCGAAAAAGTGCATGCTGATGCGGAACGTGATAATTGGATGAGCGCACAAGAAACGCTTGAATATGGCTTTATTGATGAAATCATGGCCAATAATAAATTGGGTTAAACCATCCTGTGGGAAGGCTCGTCAAGAGACTGGGACAAAAGTCCTAGCCTCTCAATTATTTTTGGATTGTCGAGCAAGA
>CAJZGQ010000061.1 GCA_916048115.1 uncultured Streptococcus sp.
CGTAACCTGTTACCAAGGTTGAAGTTGGGAAGTAACGTTTGAAGTCTTCTGAGTCTACATCAGGCCAGCCCATAGTTGAGAATGGCCAAAGGGCTGAACTAAACCAAGTATCCAAGACATCTTCGTCTTGTTTCCATCCGTCACCTTCTGGCGCTTCTTCGCCAACGTACATTTCACCCTCAGCATTGTACCAAGCAGGGATTTGGTGACCCCACCAGAGCTGACGAGAAATTACCCAGTCATGGACATTTTCCATCCATTGAAGGAAGGTATCGTTGAAACGAGGTGGGTAGAATTCTACCTTATCGTCTGTGTCTTGGTTGGCAATGGCATTCTTAGCCAATTGATCCATCTTGACAAACCATTGCGTAGACAAACGTGGCTCAACCATAACCCCTGTACGCTCTGAGTGACCAACTGAGTGGGTCATCTTCTCAATCTTAACAAAGGCACCAATTTCTTCTAACTTCTTGATAACAGCCTTACGAGCTTCAAAGCGATCCATACCGTTGAATTCGCCAGCCAATTCATTCATGGTGCCATCATCGTTCATGACGTTGACTTGTGGCAAGTTATGACGTTGACCAACCAAGAAGTCGTTAGGGTCATGGGCAGGAGTGATTTTAACAACCCCAGTACCAAATTCAGGGTCTGCGTGTTCGTCCCCTACGATTGGGATTGGCTTGTTCAAGATTGGCAAGATAACATTTTGACCAATCAAGTCTTTATAACGATCATCATTTGGGTTAACCGCTACGGCAGTATCCCCAAACATAGTCTCAGGACGAGTTGTTGCTACTTCAAGGGCACGTGAACCGTCTTCCAACATGTAGTTCATGTGGTAGAAGGCACCCTCGACATCCTTGTGAATCACCTCGATATCAGAAAGGGCTGTACGGGCTTTTGGATCCCAGTTGATGATAAATTCACCACGGTAAATCCAACCTTTTTTGTAAAGCTCTACAAAGACCTTACGAACCGCTTTTGACAACCCTTCATCAAGAGTGAAACGCTCACGAGAGTAGTCTACAGAGAGCCCCATCTTGCCCCATTGTTGCTTGATAGTCGTCGCATACTCGTCTTTCCATTCCCAGACTTTATCAAGGAATTTTTCACGACCAAGGTCATAACGAGAGATGCCCTCTTCAGCCAAACGCGCTTCTACTTTAGCTTGAGTGGCAATCCCAGCATGGTCCATACCTGGAAGCCAAAGCGTATCAAAACCTTGCATCCGTTTTTGACGGATGATGATATCCTGTAAAGTCGTATCCCAAGCGTGACCAAGGTGAAGTTTCCCGGTTACGTTTGGTGGTGGAATCACGATGGAATAAGGCTTAGCCTTTTGATCGCCTGAAGGCTTGAAAACATCCGCATCAAGCCATTTTTGGTAACGACCAGCCTCAACCTCGGCTGGATTGTATTTAGGTGAAAGTTCTTTAGACATGTGTTTGTCCTTTCTCTATTGTTTTCATTTTTTCTTGAATCTGCTTTGCAACTTCTTCTGCGGACAGATTCGTATTATCAATTTTAAGGTAGTGGTGAAGACCACTCGGTCGCTTTTGAGAATTAAGTTGATTCGTTTTATCAGTCTCTAAAATCTCTCTTTCAGATACCTCAAAATACCGTTTCAAGGGTTTGTATTTCAACCGATTCTCCGTCCGATTTCGACGTAACCTCTCCTCCAGAGACGTTTCTAATTCAACAAAAAGAATCTCTTGATGATACTCATTTAACAAAACTTGAATGTCCTTCAAATACATCAAATGGTATTGATTTGAAAAATCAGTTACGCCTGTTAAAATCACCGACCGATGATGCCTGGCGCTTGTTCCAAGAAAAGAAAAGTTAACGCTACGAACAAATTCCCACATTTCTTCCGTAAAATCCTGATAGATTTCGAGTGCGAAATCAATTGGTTGATGGTTGAAAAAGAGAGTCGCACCGGTGAGTTTCGAAAGTTCCTGACCAATGGTCATTTTCCCTGAAGCTGGAGCTCCAATGATGAAAACATGCATCAATCCACCTCCCACTCACTCTTCAGCAAGCCATATCTCAAATCATCACAGCGATTTCCTTGGGCGTCTTTTCGATCCCTTATGCGAGCTTCAAGAGTGAAACCGAGTTTTTCAGCGACTCGTTGACTTTGAAGGTTATAGCCAAAGCAAGTTAGTTCAATCTTGTGAAGCTCCAGTTCTTTAAAAGCTAAATCAATCAAAGCACGCGCTGCTTCGGGCACATAACCTCGTCCCCAATAGTCTGGGTGCAAGGTATAGCCAATCTCAAGTACATCATCTTCGTGGCGATGGTTGAAATCAACAGAGCCGACGATGTTATCGGTTCCTTTGACCACAATGCCGTAACCATCTGGAAGATTATCCTTTTGATTGCGCTCTGGAAGAATATGTTCTAGGTAATAAATCTCATCTTCCAAGGTCTTAACGGGCGGAAAGCCCGCTGGATAAGAGACCTCTGGGAGACTAGCGTAGGCATAGATATCCTCAGCATCCGCCACTGTACGGACTCGTAAAACGAGACGCTCCGTTTCGATTCGTTCTGGCAGTTCAGCTCTTGTCATCCTTCTTCCTCGCTTTCTTGATGAAGATTCCCATAGGATCGACTCGGTCATCTAGATAACGATAAACACGCTGATGACCATCCCCCATAAAGTAAGTTGGGGCAAAACAGTCATTTTTAAAATGGCCTTTGTCATCTAAGAGCTCTGGATTAGCCAGTCGCTCGAGAATCTTAGCGAAGATATGGCAGATGCCATCTTCCTCGATAATCCGATCTACCTGGCAATCCAATACGATTGGGCAAGCCTCCAAAATCGGGGCCTGAGTCCGCTCAGAAATCTCATAGCCCAGCCCCAGGTGTTTCAACTTTTCCCGATGGGTGATAAAGCCCGCCTGCTCCATCTCAAGCATGAGATGTTCAGTAGGAATGTTCACAGTAAACTGTCGATAATGCTTAATCTGGTCAGCCGCATTTTCCTCAGCACCAACACCGATGACGAGCCAATCTCCCAAGCTATAAGAGGAACTGCAGGTTGTGATATTGTACCCAAAGTTCTGGTCCTGATACCCCAAGATGAAGATAGGAAAGCCATAGTAGAGTTTACTAGTGTTAAAAGATTGTTTCATGACAAGCTCCTTTGGCTAGAGGTGGAAAAGAAAAATCGCCCCTGCCATCTACATGACAGGGACGAATATGTTTATCCGCGGTACCACCCAATTTCGGGCAGAGCCCGCAACTTTGTATATTTTAATTTCATCCATTAGCAACCAGTTTTGACACATCTGTGGACTTCTCAGCACCGCCACTTTCTGTAAAATGTGGGACTCAAAACACCTCTAACAGGTTCATTTTATCAAGTTTTCCTGGAAATAGCAAGAAATCACAAAAGCGATTATTTAAACTTGACACCAAGTTCTTGCAATTTTTTAATAGTAGCTGGGCCGATTCCTTTAAGGGCTAACAACTCTTTCTCTGTCCAGTTTGCGAAGTCCGCAACAGAGCGAATACCTTCATCATAAAATGTTTGCGCACGATCAAGGGCTACACCTTCCAAACTTGCAGCAAATTCTTCCACTGAAGAAGCCGCTTGTTTCACTTCTTTCGCCACTGCTTTTGTAGCTTTCTCGACCTTTTTAGGTGCTTCTTTCACAGCTGCAGTTACAGTTGCGACAGCTTTTTTCAAAAGATGTCTATTTTGATGTTTGTATTGTTTCGCACGGTTTACGTTCTTCTTTGCCATTTTTCCTCCTAAATTCAGTGATCAATTCCTAAGGCAACAAGGTTTCATCACCATAATTCCATTCAATAATCCGTTGATGTCATTTCAACTTTTTTATTGTATCACAATCCCCTAAAAAATCAAGTCATTGCTCAATTTTCAGCTAAATCCAGCTAGTAAAACGCCTTCAATAAGGCCTTTTTAATATTTTCTTTCACCAAAGAGGCCATCCGGTAAATCATGAAATCCTTTTCCAGCATGGAAATTTTCAAACTTCCCTTGCAAGAACTGATAAGCGTCCAAACGGCTTTCATAGCGAATCATCGCGATTTTAGCTCGTTCATCCTGGTCTTCATCAAAAACCTTCTTACTCTCTTCTAGAGCCATTTCATTGATCATGACCTGGGTCTTGATCCACTCCTCAAACTCCTTCATAAACTCTGTTTCGTAACTCATCTTTACTCCATTCCTCTATAAAAATCCGTATCGATCTCCCGATAAGGTTGAATGTCCTGAACATATTCCAAGACACCTTGAAAGTCTCCAGCTTCATCACGCACTGCTGCATAGGTGACATGGACAAATTTCCCACGCGATTCGGATTTGAACCACATTTCATACTTGTCTTTTTTTCCTTCACGAAGCCCTTGCATGATCGCTTTGACCTTTTCCAAGTATTTTGGCGGGTGACACAGCTCAACATTGCGTCCTACCTGCGACGGTGTCCTCTTAAAAATCATTTCCTCAAAAGGTGCAGCATCGTTGTAATATTGGAAAATATCATCCTTATTGACAAAGGTGATCTCCATCGGTAACTGGTTCAAGATCAAATTCGCTTGCTCCACAGAGAGGAAGCCATTTCCAAAAGCTTGTGGCTGCTGGCGATCGAAACTCTCTTCTTTTTTCTTAGGCGTGAAGGTAATGATCAACTGCCCATCAGGAGTCTCAATGACCTGACGGTGATCGCCACCTTCTGAAGTAGAAAGAGCTTCACCTAAATCTTCTGTCTCTGTTGCTCCTTCTTCCTTAAAGTCCACGCGTTTTGGCACCCACTTTTCACTTGGGAGAATAATGGCATAACCATAAGCATCACTTTCTTCTGCAATGGAAAGCCAATCATCCTGGGTAAAAGCCTCCAGCAAAATCATCAAAAGGATCGACTCTTCCTTGAAGATCATGCCCTCAAACTCTTGTGCAAATGCTTCAAAGCCTTCCTTAACTTCAGAAATGGCAGAATTCGGTAGTTCCTTGGCCACGTCCAAAGCTTTTGCAAAGAGGTCTCGAATCTGGTCATCTACTCCCCACATGACTTTAGGAGGAGAATCATGGCCGTATTTTTCCATAATCGGAAACATCAGTTCTTCCTTACGGCGGTAATGCCGATCAAATTGACCCACCAAGCCAAGCTGACGCAAGAGGCCTTTGTGAATCTCCTGGATCATCTCAGGATCCTCCGTCGTCTCATAATTATCCAGCAAGCGACGGACCCGCATCATAGCGGCACGAAGGGCTAGGTTCTCCTGTTTAAAGATCTGAACCGGGTGACCTGGATGGTCTGTATCTGCCACTTCGACCCCTTGAACAGCATTCTTAAAAAGATTCGCATGGACATCACAAAGCTCCATAACATCTTCAAAAGTAACACCTGCATCTGAATTCATCAGTTCATGCTCCATGAGAGAGATCTCAATCGCAGAAACCCCCGCAAAGGTCGCATCAAATCGTTCTTGGACCGACTCAGGAGATGCTCCATGATGCAGGTCTAATAAGATGTCTCTCAAGACATGAATTCGTTCATCGCTCATTGGTCTAACCCCACTACTTCATAGCCATTAGCTTCTAGCGTTCGCACAATCTTCTCCATGGGGGTACCTTCTAATTTTGATCCTTGTTTCAAGGAAACCTTGCGCCCAACTGTATTACGCATGATGGGGTTGGCTAAAGGTTTAAAGCCCAACTCCACCAACAAGTCCAATACTTCCGGATGTTGATCAATGACTTGAGCCACTGGAATCGATACATCAATAACATTGTCCATTTTCCTATTTCCTTTACTCATTTCGTTCATTTTCACTTCTTCACTAACTTCACGACAGCCTCTGTCCTTGCCGTATGTGGAAACATGTCAACTGATTGAATGTATTCAACCCGATAAACCTTTGTCAAAGCCACTAGATCCCGTGCCAAAGTAGAGACATTACAAGAAACATATACCATCTTTTCAGGTGCATAGTGCAATAAGGTCTCGATCAATTTCGCCCCTAAACCCGTACGAGGTGGATCCACGATCACAGCATTGGCCCGATAGCCTTCTTGGTACCAGCGAGGAATGATCTCTTCTGCTGTACCAGCCTCATAGTGGGTATTCTCAAATCCCATCCGTTTAGCATTGTATTTGGCATCTTCAATCGCTTCAGGAATGATATCCATCCCCCGAACACTTTTCACCCTATTCGCAAAAGCAAACCCAATCGTTCCAACCCCACAGTAGGCATCTATCAAGTGATCCTCTGGGGAAACATCTAGAGCCTTAACCGCTTCACTATACAATACTTGAGTTTGTTCTGGATTCAACTGGTAAAAAGCTCGAGGAGACAGGGAGAATTCATAATCCAAAACACCTTCCAAAATGGCCTCTTCTCCCCAAATAATCTGCGTTTGTTCCCCATAGATTTCACTAGAGCGAGACGTATTTTTATTAACAGCAACGGTGACAATCTCAGGGTGTTTCTTAACCAAGTCTTCCACTAAATCCTTTACATTAATCTGCCGACTGGTGACCACAATGATCTGAACCTGACCAGTCTTCCGAGCTCGTCGAACCATCATAGTTCTGACACCCAGTTCTTTACGCTCATCAGCAATCGGAATCTGGTAGTAAGTCAATAAATCCGCAAGATCATTGGCAATCGCTTGAATAACCGGATCTTGGACCAAACAATCTTTTAATTCTACCAAATAATGGGAATTTTGAGCATAGAGCCCCGCCTTGACCTGGCCCTTGAATTTCCTTGTTTGAAATTGCAATTTGGCCCGATAGTAAAGAGGCTCTTGCATTCCGATTGTTGGCCGAATGTCATACTGTTCAAAGCCTTCAGGTGAGAACTTTTTCAAGGCTTGTTGCAATAAATCTGTCTTAAACTCCAGCTGCTTGTCATACTTCAAATGCATGA
>CAJZGQ010000062.1 GCA_916048115.1 uncultured Streptococcus sp.
TTAGTTTTTAGGTTTGCGAAGCAATCCGAACAAGATACCACTTACGACTGCACCGATCAATACGAACACGATGTATAGAAGTGGATTTGATGTAAGGGCGATAACGAAGATTCCTCCGTGAGGAGCCATGAGTTTCAAGCCAGCAAGACCAACAAGGGCACCTGTCAAAGCTGAACCTGCGATGAAGCTTGGGATGGCACGAGCTGGGTCAGCTGCACCGAATGGAATGGCACCTTCTGTGATGAAGGAAAGTCCCATGATAATGTTTGTCAAACCTGAGTTGCGTTCTTCTTCAGTAAATTTGTCTTTGAACAAGACAGTTGCTACAAAGACTGCCAATGGAGGAACCATACCAGCTGCCATAACGGCCGCCATAACGGTTGAACCACCACTAGTAAGTGCGGAAGCTGTTAACGTACTTGTACCGAATACATAAGCTGCTTTGTTGACTGGCCCACCCATATCGACAGCCATCATACCACCAACAAGAAGACCAAGAAGGACTGCTGAGCTACCTGACAAGCTAGTCAAGAAGTTGTTCAAAGAGGTATTGATCGCTGACATTGGGATGTTGATGAGGAACATCAAGAATCCTGTCAAACCAACACCAAGTAATGGCAAGAGAAGGATAGAGCGGATACCATCGAGTGAACGTGGAAGACCTGCAAGGGCTTTGCGAAGTAAGAGAACAATTCCACCTGCAAGGAAACCACCTACCAAAGCTCCAAGGAAACCTGATGATACGGCTGCTGGTAATTCACCTTTAGCAGCACCGTAGGCGATATTTCCAAATGCTGACCCTGAGCTAGCAATAGATCCAGCGATAAACCCTGCTACAAAACCAGGTTTTTCAGCGATTGAGAATCCAATGTAACCTGCAAGTACAGGAAGCATAAAGCCAAAGGCTACTCCACCAATTGTTTTAAATTGTGCTGCTAATACATGATAAGAACCAAGACTAGACAATTGATCTTGAGGCACACCCATAACTTGGTCAATCAAGAAGGCAAGGGCAATCAAGATACCACCACCGATAACGAATGGAAGCATTTGAGAAACCCCACTCATCAAGTGTTTGTAGAAGGCTCCACCCAAGCTCAATTTTTCTTGGCTAGCGCTAGCTTGTGCAGTATTTTCAGCGTGGAAGACATCTGCTTTGCCATCCAAGATGGTTTGAATCAATTCTTCTGTTTGACGGATACCGGCTGCGACTGGTTTAGAGATCAATTTTTTGCCATCGAAACGAGCGGTTTCAACTGCTTTATCTGCTGCAATAATAACCCCTTCAGCTTTGGCGATTTCTTCAGCTGTCAAGCGGTTGCCGACACCAGATGCCCCGTTGGTTTCAACACGGACCGTAACACCCATTTCTTCCCCTTTTTTGATGAGGGCTTCTTCCGCCATGTAAGTGTGGGCGATCCCTGTTGTACATGCTGTAACGGCAACGATGAGAGGTTTGTCAGATGAAGCTGCTTCTTTGACTGCTTCTGCTTTTTTCGCTTCTTCAGCTGCAGCTTCTTGCTCTTCTGCATCAAAGGCTGCGATCACTTGATCAGGAGTGCTTGCTTGGCGAAGTTTGTCTGCAAATCCTGGTTTCATCAAGTACTTAGACAATTCAGCAAGGGCTGCCAAGTGAGTGTCGTTTGCTCCTTCTGGAGCTGCGATCATGAAGAACAAGTCTGTTGGTTGGCCATCAAGTGATGCATAATCCACACCCTTGTTTGATTTTGCAAATAAGACTGTTGCTTCTTTGACTGCTTCATTTTTGCTGTGGGGCATGGCAATTCCGTCACCCAAACCAGTTGAAGTTTGTGCTTCGCGGTTCATGATTCCAGCCTTGAAGGTGTCAAAATCTGTCACCACACCATTGTCAACGAGCGATTGAACCATCTCATTGATCACGCCCTCTTTATCTGTTGCCTGAAGGTCAAACAACATCACGTTTTTATTTAAAACGTCTTGAATTTTCATAGTTTTTCTACCTCTACTTTTTCATAAGTTTCTTTTATATAGTCAGCTGTTGCCAAATCATCCGAGAAGGTGGTCGCTGTTCCACAAGCCACGCCCCATTTGAAAGCTTCGATAACATCTCCCGTCGTTGCGAGCTTCCCAGTGAAGCCAGCTACCATGGAATCTCCAGCCCCGACAGAGTTCTTCACTTGACCCTTGATTGGTTTTGCGAAGTAAGTTCCGCTTGGACTGACAAGGAGAGCACCATCACCCGCCATAGAAATAATGACGTTTTGTGCACCCTTGGCCAAGATTTCTTTGGCGTAGCGTTCAATTTCAGGCAATTTCGTCAAGGTAACGCCAAAGATATCTCCCAATTCATGGTTGTTTGGTTTGACCAATTGGGGATTGAACTCCAAGGAATCAATCAAGGTTTGCCCTTCAAAGTCACAAACCACTTGCGCACCTGTCGCACGAGTTGCTGCGATCAATTGTTTGTAAACGGCATTTCCAAGTGAAGATGGGGCAGATCCTGCAAAAACTACCACATCATCCGCTGTTAAGCTCGATAAGATGTTGAGCAATTCTTGCAACTGAGCTTCCGTCACTTCTGGGCCATTCCCATTGATCTCTGTTTCCTCATCGGCCTTGATCTTGACATTGATCCGTGTATCTTGGTCCACTGTCACAAAGTTGGTTAAAATGGCTTCGCTAGTCAGTACGTCTTCGATGAAGCGTCCTGTGAAACCACCGATAAATCCAGTCGCTGTGTTCTCGATATTGAGACGTTTCAAGACACGACTGACATTGATTCCCTTACCACCGGCGAATTTATCTTCTGAAGCCATCCGATTGACCGCTCCGGTCTCTACATGATCGAGACGGACAATATAGTCAATTGCTGGATTCAGTGTAACTGTATAAATCAAACCTCTATAACCTCCGTTTTTTCTTTTAATACCTTTAATCGTTGCGGTTCACATTGATTGGTGATAATCATGGCTCGCTTGATAGGAGCCACTTTGACAAAGGATGTCACCCCAATTTTCGAATCATCCGCTAGGATATAAGTTTTTTTCGCATTTTCGATAATCGCACGCTTAACAGATCCTTCTTCCAGGTCTGGAGTGCTGTAAAATTCATCATCGATTCCATTCATTCCAAGAAAGGCCTTGTCAAAATTCAACTGACCGATCTGATTGAGCGCAATCCCTCCGATACTAGCATCTGTAGAAGATTTTACCTTCCCACCGATGATGACCGTTGGAACATTTCGCTCGACCAACTTGGTCGCATGGTGAATCGAGTTGGTCACCACGGTTACCGTTGGATTGACAATTTCTTGTACCAACAGTTCATTGGTCGTCCCGGCATCGATAAAGATCACGTCATGATCTTTGATCAATTCCGCTGCTTTTACCGCGATCTTTGACTTAACTTGAATGTTTTTGATAGATTTTTCTTTATTGCTTTCTTCCTCTTGAAGAAAATGCAGGCTTTCCGCACCGCCGTGAACCCGGCGAAGTTTACTTTCAGCTTCTAATTCATCCAAGTCACGTCGAACCGTTGATTCAGACGTCCCCAGCTCTTGTACAAGGGTTTCTAAGGAAACAAATTTTTCCTTCAGTACCTTCTCGAGGATGAATTGTTTTCGTTCAGACTTAAGCATTTCTCCTCCTTTTGCAATCGATTACAAAGACTATTATACTCCATCTCCAAAAAATGTCAACACTTTTTATCAATTTCTATCATTTTCTTTCAAAAATTCTAAAAATGTACAAAAAAAGAGCAGGAAAGAACTCATTTTGTTAAAAGAGTTCTTTTCCCACCCTCATATATCTTCTTTGAAGATTTTAAGCAATAAAGTGTCTAAGTATCTATTCTATCTTCGGTATGTCTTAATCATTTTTTGAAGATTGTTTCTTTTTCTTGAAACCAAACAATCCAGCAAGTAACCCAACGGCAACACCTGTTGTTGCTACTGCATATTTGGAAGAATCTGTACTTGCCACAGCTTGGCTATTTTCTTTTTTGGGTTTGATTTCTTCTACTTTAGCTTCTTGTTTTGGAGCTGGAGTAGCTGTTGGTGCTTGCACTTTCGGACTATTGGTAGTTGTTGGAAGAACTGTTGGTCTATCCGAGAAAGTTGTTGGATTGCTTGAGCGGATATCCATTGGCATATCTGCTGCTTCTAAAATAGCTGGATCCATTCGTGACGCTAGATCTTCATATTGGGAATTCAACAGTTCCACGACACTTTGATAAGATTGAAGGGTTGTGAATTCTGCTTCCAATTTTTCTTTTTTATTCTCTAAATTAGCCACCGCAGCTGATAGAACAGATTGGGCTTTTACCAATAATTCTGGAGCATTTTTAAAGTCAGAAAGACGTTTTTCAGCAGCAACCAGGCGCTCTTGCGCCGCCTTCAAGCCCTCATGCGCTTCTTGAACGACTTGGGCTTTTTCTGCTTCTTCCGCTTTTAAACGATCTAATTTCTCACGCGCAGCTGCCAACAAATCTTTCGCTTTTTGAAGGGCTGCTTCTTTTGGTTGGATTGCTGCTTCAATCCGACCTCGAGATACATCAAGAGTCGCTTTTGCTTTTTCAACTGCATGATCCTTGCTAACGAGAAGAATCTTGTAATTTTGGATGGTTTTTTGGACATTGGCCATCTCTACTGCCACATTTGAATTGGCATGGCGGGCATCTTCTAACTTGCCTTGCAAGATAATGATTTGAGACTCTTGATTGGCCTTGTCCAGCTTGAGATTAGCGACTTCATCAGATTTTGCTTTCACATCTGATCTTGTCGTCGTAGCTCCAGCCCCCTGACGCAATTGGTAAGCGAGTGCACTGGTTGACACTGCTGAATTGACAGGGCGGTGTAAGAAAGCTGCTTCTGACATAGCATTGCTAGGGTCATAAGCGACTGATAAAGCTGTCGCTTTGTTGTCTACCATTTGGAGATAGTGACCAACCTTAGCAAAGGCCTCAGCACCAATCTTCATATAGATATCGTTGGCATCGATTTGAGTTTCGTCAGTTGGTAGACCATATTGAGCCGCAACTTCTTGATAAGCCGCTTTTTCATTGTACCAAAAGTCAACCGCACCAGCAGGTGAGAAGCCATAAGCGATGTTCTCGTTTGGCAAATACTTAAACATATGCCAGTTAGCTTTCTTGAAGTATTCTAACTGTACTTGGCTGGCAGGAAGGGAATAAGGATCCAGCTCCAATTCAGGCAAGCCGGCGTTGCGACGATAGCTATTAATAGCATCCGCAATTTCAAGTGCTCGGAGGTTGGCTTGCAAAGATCCAGACTCTCCAACTGTTAAGCCGTCTTCTTCCCGACCACGCTTGTAGAGGGCTAAGGCGCTTGCTGCAGCTTCATTGCCATTGTCAGCTAAGTGTTGCAAATAACCTTCATAAGTCGCTTGACTCAACTGAACTGGGCTATTGGCCGCTGCTTGTTCTAAGGCTGCCAGTTCTGCTTCCTTGGTGGCGATGACCGCTTTTAAATCTGTCAGACGTGTTTGAGCCAGTTGAATATCGTTCTCAATTTGAGCCACTGTATCTGAACCGGTTTGCTGACTTGCTTGCAAGGTTGCAAGGTAATTCTGAGATTCTCGAATACTTTGCTCGACTTGACTTTGCTCCAACAAAGCCTGGTTGAGCACATTCTCATCATTTGAAATCGGTGCTTTGGCTTGGTTCAATTCATTTTGTGCTACATCGACCAAAGATTCCTGAGCAGTAACCTGATTTTCCTGTTGACGAACAGCCTCTACGACTTGGTCATGGGCAGCTTCTGCTTCTCGAACCTTATTTTCTTCGATAGTCACATAGGCTTGAGCCACCTTGATGTCATTTTCTGCATTTTGAACTTGGGCATCAGAAGTTGTTGCGATGAGGTTTTCCGCATCCGTCACTTCTGCTTTCTTTTCTTCCAGCTCTTGTCCAGCAGCCTTGACTTCCGTTTGAGCATCGATCACTTTTTGCTCTTGGTAGTGGACATCTTTTACCACTTGGCCTTTTTGAGCTGTAATTTGCTTCAACTCATCAACCGTAATTGGTTTTTCGACTACTTCCGTACTATTGGTTTCTGCATTTTCATTTTGCTTCACCTCTTCCGCACTAGCCTTGTGATTAAACATACCAGATAGGACCGTTGTTGCAGCAATCCCAGTCGTGAAAACCGATTTTCCTAATTTCTTTCCCATTAAACTCACCCCCAAAACTGAATTATTTTCTTGAAGTTTCTCTACCCCTTAGCATACCACATTTTGTTACCAATAACTAGTAGGTTTAAAAAGTTTTTTTCATAAATTTTTGAGGCAAAAGAAAAACAGCTAACGCTGTTAGTCTTCTTGTTTAATTTGTTCCAACATCTTCTCTTCTTCTGCTGTCAACTCATAGTTTTCTAGCAAGTCTGGCCGACGTTCTAAGGTCTTTTTCAAACTCTGATAGAGGCGCCATTGACGGATATTTTCATGGTGACCACTCAT
>CAJZGQ010000063.1 GCA_916048115.1 uncultured Streptococcus sp.
GTTGGTCAACTTCAGTTTGAAGTCTTTAAGCACCGGATGGAAAATGAATACAATGCCGAAGTGGTCATGAGCCCAATGGGTAAAAAGACCGTTCGCTGGATCAAACCAGAAGACTTAGATGAGCGCATGTCTTCAAGCCGAAACATCTTGGCGAAGGACCGCTTTGACCAACCAGTCTTCCTCTTTGAAAACGACTTTGCCCTCCGTTGGTTTGCGGATAAGTATCCAGACGTTGAGCTGGAAGAAAAGATGGGGTAAGGAACGATTCAAAACCGATCCATAACAATAGAATAAGAAGACGAAAATCTACCCGTTTTCGCTTATAAAGGAGAAACTATGGGATTACTAAGTGGTTTGATGGGCAATGCCTCTCAAAAGAATGTTGATAAAGTAGAAAGAGATCTGGAAGATATCTTGGTGCCGGGAGAGCAAGTCACACTTGCTTTTAGCTTGATTCGTGATTTAATCGTCTTTACAGAGTTTCGTTTGATCTTGGTGGATAAGCAAGGAGTAACAGGAAAGAAAACTTCCTACAAATCCCTTCCTTATCGCTCCATCTCTCGATTTTCAGTAGAAACTTCCGGTCATTTTGATTTGGATGCTGAATTAAAAATCTGGGTCTCTTCAGCAGTGGAACCTTCAGAAGTGTTACAATTCAAGAGTGACAACAGTGTCATTGAAATCCAGCAAGCATTAGCCAGTGCGGTCTTTAAATAAAAAATCATGTTGATAGAGAACAGTTGAGAAAGGAGACGGAATGTTTATCGATAAACAATTGGGTCAAGATCGGAAATGGATCAATATCGACTCGGATTTGATTGCTGAAAATTCATATCTTTATAAAAAATACGATATTGACAAAGAAACCATTGAGTACGCGATGGATAAGAACGAACGTGCCCATATGGATTACAATCGAGAAAACGGAACGATCACCTTTATCTACAATGTATTGGATTTAGAAAAGGACAAGGAATACTACGAAACCATCCCCATGACCTTTATCGTTCAAGATACGCGACTCGTGACCATCAGTAACCAGGACAATGCCTATATCATTGAACAAATGGTTCGTTATTTGGAAAGCCATGAGGAGCTGTCGATCTATAAGTTGCTTTTTGCAGGTCTTGAAATGATCAGTAATGCTTATTATCCGATTATTGATCGCTTAGATAAGCACAAAGATGAACTCAATCGTTTGCTTCGAAAGACAACGACGACAAAGAATCTTTATGCCCTGTCTGACCTTGAGACCGGTATGGTGTATCTGGTCGCGGCAGCCAAGCAAAATCGGATGTTGCTAGAACATATCAAAGCACATGTCATTTATCGCAGGATGAATGATGTTGAAAAAGAGCAGTTTGATGATGCCATGATCGAAGCGCGTCAGTTGGTTTCAATGACCGAGTTGATTTCCAATGTCTTACAGCAGTTGTCTGGATCATACAACAATATCCTAAACAACAACTTGAATGACAACTTGACAACCCTAACCATCTTTGAAGCCTTGTTGGCGGTCTTAGCCGTTATCACCGGTTTCTTCGGAATGAATATCCCTCTTCCTATGACAGAGGATCCCAATGCTTGGATCTATGTATCCCTATGTAGCTTTATATTATGGCTCATTTTGGCAAAGGTCATGCGTTGGATTGTGAAAAAAAGATAAAAAAAAGAGGCTTGGAGAAATCCGAGCCTCTTCGTATCTAGAATAATCTGAGAAATAGGAACCATCTAGACACCTGCCCTCCTCTCCAAAGAAGGGGCAGTGTGAATAGTTCATCGACTGTACAAAATCTTCTTGGAAATAGTAGGAGTAGATTTAATAGTACTGAGTGGTTCTAAATAAATCAGAACTTAGAATAAATCGTTGAATCAGATAAAATGATCCTATTTCTTTATACAGAAATATTTTAGATACTACCTGTATTATACATATTTATTTGTAAAAACGCAAGATAAGAGTTACCAAAAAATAAAAGTTTTCCGATTTTTTTATACTCCAATGATGAAGTATATGAAATGGTCGCAAGAAGAAAACCAGTCCTGGCTAGGATTTGCGTCACTTTTCTGATTTCAAGCGATCCAGGATTTTTTCCTAAAAAATAAAATTAATCTCCTTTGACTATCATTTGCCTCTTCATTGTGTTATACTAGATAAGTTGCAAACTTGTATGAGAGAAATGGTGGGGAGACTGAACAGATGGAAGGCTTCTGTTCGAAAGAAGACTCCCGCAAATAGGATCATGTTGCCTATTTGTTTGAAAAAACGATTCTAGTCAACAACATCCGTTAGGACGCAAAACATTTTTCTCTAAAGAAAATGTAGTCTTAAACAGACGGACTAGTTTTTCTTTAGATGAGTCTTGCGACAGGTAACCGGGAAGATGACTTCCTATGCAATCAGTGCGTATTCGCATTGAAAGAAGTTTGATAAAGTGGCTTCGCACCACTTTTTAGAAAGAAGAAAGAATTGAAATTCAATGAATTTAACTTATCTGCTGAATTATTAGCAGAAATCGAAAAAGCTGGCTTTGTAGAAGCAAGCCCCATCCAAGAACAAACTATTCCTTTGGCCCTTGAAGGAAAAGATGTCATCGGCCAAGCGCAAACAGGGACCGGTAAAACGGCTGCTTTTGGTCTTCCAACTTTGGAGAAGATTGATGTCGATAATACTGTGATCCAAGCTCTTGTTATTGCCCCAACGCGTGAGTTGGCGGTTCAAAGTCAGGAAGAACTCTTCCGTTTTGGACGCAGCAAGGGTGTTAAAGTCCGCTCTGTCTATGGTGGATCAAGCATTGAAAAGCAAATCAAAGCCTTGAAGTCAGGTGCTCATATCGTTGTGGGAACCCCTGGACGCTTGCTAGATTTGATCAAGCGCAAGGCCTTGAAACTTAATCATATTGAAACCTTGATCTTGGACGAAGCAGATGAAATGCTCAACATGGGCTTTTTGGAAGATATCGAAGCTATCATTAGCCGTGTTCCAGAAACACGTCAAACTCTTCTCTTTTCAGCAACGATGCCAGAAGCCATCAAACGCATTGGTGTTCAGTTTATGAAAGAACCCGAACACGTTAAGATTGCGGCCAAAGAATTGACAACTGATTTGGTCGATCAATACTATATTCGTGTCAAAGAAGGCGAAAAGTTTGATACCATGACTCGATTGATGGATGTCGAGCAGCCTGAACTTGCCATCGTCTTTGGTCGGACAAAACGTCGGGTCGATGAATTGACGCGTGGCTTGAAGATTCGTGGCTTCCGTGCAGAAGGAATTCACGGAGATTTGGATCAAAACAAACGTCTTCGTGTACTTCGTGACTTTAAAAATGGGAACTTGGACGTTTTGGTGGCAACGGACGTTGCGGCACGTGGTTTGGACATTTCAGGTGTGACCCATGTCTACAACTACGATATTCCACAAGATCCAGAAAGCTATGTTCACCGGATCGGACGGACAGGTCGTGCTGGGAAAACAGGGCAATCCATTACCTTTGTTTCGCCAAATGAAATGGGCTATTTGCAAATCATTGAGAACTTGACCAAAAAGCGGATGAAGGGAATGAAACCTGCAACAGCAGAAGAAGCCTTCCAAGCGAAAAAACAAGTAGCGCTGAAGAAAATTGAGCGAGACTTTGAGGATGAAAAAATCCGAACTAACTTTGAGAAGTTTGGTAAGGATGCTCGCAAATTGGCTGCAGAATTTACTCCTGAAGAATTGGCTATGTATATTTTGAGCTTGACCGTTCAAGATCCAGACAGCCTTCCAGAGGTCGAAATTGCGCGTGAAAAACCATTGCCATTTAAACCATCTGGTGGTGGCTTTGGTGGGAAAGGCAAAGGCGGCCGTGGGAATGGCCGTCGTGGAGACCAACGCCGTGACCGAAATCGCAGAGATGACCGTGAAGGTAGACGCCGTGATTTCAAACGCAAGTCAAATAAAAATAGCCGAGATTTTGAGGGCAAAGGCAACAAACGTCCTCATCGTACTTCCAATGAAAAGAAAAATGGATTTGTCATCCGCAATAAAGGGGATAAATAAGTCCGAAGGAACGGTCTAGCAATAGGCCGTTTTTTTATATGAAAAATAAAAAATACAAGGGTTAACCAGCTGTTAACCCTTGTATATTTATAAGGAGACCTAAATGATAACTGACTCTTTTAGAAAAAATGTATCATGATAAGGAGCATCCAAAAAAGTCAGACAACAGAAAGAATGGATTCCTAAAATGGGATATTTCTGTTAACATATTAAGTCTACAATTATTTCCAAGCCTTGTCAAGGATTTTTTCTTATTTTTTTAAAATTTTTGACTAGAAAAATAAAAATTGACAATCTCTTCTAAAAGGTTATAATGAATATAATAACTATACTAATTATAAAGAGGTGTCGTCCATGGTGATTGCATTAAAAAATGATGATCTAGAAGTACAATTTAAGACATTTGGTGGGGAATTGAGCTCCATTCGAAGTAAGGAAGGCATAGAATATCTCTGGCAGGGGGATCCAGAGTATTGGTCAGGACAAGCGCCGGTTCTGTTTCCGATTTGCGGGAGTGTTCGTAATGGCCAAGTACAGTATCATCTAAAAGCTGGAGTGAAGACAGGCCAGCTTCCAAGACACGGCCTCATTCGCAAGAGAGAGTTTGAACTCAAAGAACAAACAGACCATCGTCTTGTCTTTGAAATCACCTCTAACGACGAGAGCTTACAAAATTATCCCTACCATTTTCGAGTGGAAATCGATTATGAATTGAAAGGGAAAGAGATCACCATCACGTATCGCGTGCAAAATTTAGAGTCAGATCAAGTCATGCCTTATTTCATTGGAGGGCATCCAGCCTTTCGTTGTCCCCTTTTAGCAGATGAAGACTATGAAGACTACGAGTTGATTTTTGAAAAAGAAGAAAGCTGTAGCGTTCCTCTCTTGTTCACAGAAACCGGTTTGGTTGATCGCCTGCAGCGGACGCCATTTTTAGACCATAGCCGTAGCCTACCTTTGCGCCATGAACTGTTTGAAAAAGACGCCATTATTTTAGATCAGTTAGCCTCTAAATCTGTGCAGCTCCTCTCGAAAAAATCTGGTAAAGGTTTGGAATTTGCCTTTGCAGATTTTGAGAATCTCGTCCTTTGGTCTACCAATAACAAGGGGCCTTTCATTGCCTTGGAGCCTTGGACGGGTATTTCCACATCTGCAGAAGAGGGCGATTTCTTCGAAGATAAAAAAGGTGTGATCCAGTTGGCTCCTCAAGAAACACGGAGTCACCAGTACCGTATCACCATTTTGTAAATGAAAAACCGTTGGACTATGGAGTCCGACGGTTCTTTTTGATATAGTTTAGCTTTGCTTGGCGCGATTTCTTTTTAAAGAGAGACTCGGCAGACATAGCAGAGGGTTTATCTGGATAGGATTCTTGGTAAAGAAGTTTAACGGGGAGGCGAGCCCGTGTGTATTTGGCGCCTTTTCCAGCATTGTGAGTCTTTAGGCGTTTTTCGACATCTGTGGTGTAGCCAGTGTAGAGGGAGCCATCCGCACACTCTAGGACATACATGTAAGCCTTAGTTTCCATAGTAGATCTCATGAATCTCGTCTGTATAGCTGCCGTCTTCATTGTGAATAAAGAGCGGAGGCAGAATTTTTAAACCATCCAGTGAGCCATCTTTGATCGCCTCAATCAATAACATATTCGCCTCTTTGGTCACTTTGGGATAGACAAACTGGATCCGCTTAGGTGCAAGATTGTAACGCTTCATGGTTTCGATGATATCTAAAAAGCGATCTGGACGATGGACCATCGCTAAGCGACCATTTGATTTGAGAACTCGCTGGGCCACATGGCAAATCTCATCTAAATTGGTGGTAATTTCATGCCGAGCTAAGAGGTAGTGTTCACTCTCATTGAGATTGGAATGCTCATCTACCTTGAAATAAGGAGGATTGCAGAGGATAATATCCACCTTACTCCCCCCGATATGTTGAGGCAAATGCTTGAGGTCATCGGTGATCATGGACATTTGCTGGTTCAAGCCATTGAGATCAATGGAGCGGGTTGCCATATCCGCTAGACGTTCCTGTATTTCGACACCAATGATCTGGGACTCTGTACGAGTACTCGCAAAAAGTCCCACGGCCCCATTTCCAGCGCAGAGATCTACGATCAAGCCCCGCTTGGGCAATTTTGGAAAGCGCGAGAGCAGGACGCTATCCACGGAGTAACTAAAGACTTCCCGATTTTGTATGATTTTCACATCACTTGAAAAGAGTTGATTGACGCGCTCGCCGTCTTTTAATTCGATATCTGTCATGGCTCTATTATAGCATGAAAAGAAGCTTGGGGAAAGATCGATAAAACATAAAAAG
>CAJZGQ010000064.1 GCA_916048115.1 uncultured Streptococcus sp.
CCAAGACGGTAAACAACGTTATCCAAACGACGTTCCAAAAGAAGCATGAAGTTGAAACCTAGGATTCCGCCTTTGATTTTTGTAGCTTGTACGAACAAGTTACGGAATTGTTTTTCACCTACACCGTAAGTGAAACGAAGTTTTTGTTTTTCAGCCAATTGCAAACCGTATTCTGACAATTTTGAACGGTTGTTTGGTCCGTGTTGTCCTGGTACGTAGTTACGACGTGCCAATTCTTTACCTGTACCTGTAAGTGACAAGCCAAGACGGCGAGATTGTTTCCAAGATGGTCCTGTATAACGTGACATGTGAAATGTCCTCCTATAAAAATAATTTTTGTAGGAAATAACGTTTTAGACAAACCTGATTCGTTCAGAAAGCCTTCGCCCAAACAGCAAAGGTTACTTTTCTAGCTGGCTTCCTGTTGACGAGCTTCATTTTGTCCTGCTGTCATTTCGCACAAATTCTATTTTATCACGGAATAGAGACTTTGTAAAGCCCTTCAAAACAATTTCAATGAAATTCAGCCAATAATTCTATGATTCGTTTTTTATATTGCAATTGTTGCCAGTCTCTATCCGTTGCTGGATCCCATTTTAAAGGAAGATCTGCAACAATTTCTCCAGGATTATGATTCAAGATATAGACCCGGTCACTCAATGTCAAAGCTTCTTCGATACTATGAGTGACCAAAAGAGTGGTGAGACCAAGACGTTCCTTGCTTTCCAGATACCATTGATAAAGATCCTGCCTTGTCAATTCATCTAAAGCACTAAAAGCTTCATCTAATAAGAAGACAGAATGACCCAGAAGATAGGTTCTCAATAGCGCCACCCGTTGCCGCATCCCCCCACTCAGCGCATTGGGATAATGGTTGGCGATACTTCCCAACTTGAATTCCTCTAACAATTTTATAGCTGTAGATGTCGCCTCTTCCTTAGGAATTTTTTTTAATTGAAGGGGAAGAATAATATTTCCCAATACTGTCTTATGTTCTAACAACAGATCCTTTTGTAGCATATAGCTGACTTTCCCAAAAGAGATCGGGGCATCATCTACTTCTATAGACCCCTTTTGCAAGGGAAGGATCCCAGCAATTAAATTGAACAAGGTCGATTTCCCAACTCCACTTGGACCTAAAATAGATACGATTTCTCCTTTTTGCACTTCTAGTGATACATTATTTAAAACTGCTTTATCTCCAAATGTGAAACTTACATCTTTTACTGTTAAAATATCAGTCACCTACCATTTCATTTGTGAAACCTTTGTCTCTTAAGTCATTTGAAACCAATCCTTGCTCTTTTGCCCAAGCATAAAAAGCATTCCAACGTTTAGGATCAAACTGCCCCCACTTGTCCTTGTCTGAAGCATATTGACTAGAAAGATATTTTTGGGAAGCCAGGACAAAATCACGCTGGTTGGCCAAGGCAGGGGCCTGTTTGATCAAGATATCTGCTGCTTCTTCTGGATGCTCTATAGCGTATTGGTAGCCTTTTTTCACCGCTTGAATGAATTTTTTTGCTTCCTCTTTATGAGACTTCAAATAGTCATTGTTAGCAATAATAACAGGAGAATAATAATCAAATGCAGGGACAAAATCTTTCATGTAAAAGAAATTCGTCTCCATTCCCTTTTGCTCAGCTAAAATTCCATCCCAACCATGATAAATCCAAGCAGCATCAAAGACCTTATTTTCAATTGGCGTAATGGAATTCGAGTCACTATTTGGAACCAATTTTACTTGATTAAAATCAGCCCCTTCTTTTTTCATCATCGATTTGATCATTTCCAACTCAATTGGATCATTCCAGGTGCCATACCGCTTACCAACCAAATCTTTTGGACTTGTGATCGCTGCATCTTTTCTTGAAATAATCCCTGACGTATTGTGTTCGACGATAGCCGCAACAGCTGTAATCCCAGCACCTTTATCCAATTTCTTAGTCATAGAATCTTGGAAATAAATACCAAATGGAGCCTTCCCATTGATAATCAAATCAGAACTACTGTCTTCAGGAGGAAGTTTTATATCAACATCCAACCCTGCGTCTTTAAAATACCCTTTTGCCTTTGCTACATACAGGCCTGTATGGTTGGTATTCGGGGTCCAATCTAGAATAAAATCAATCTTTTTCAAACCGCTTGACGATTGCTTGACAGATTTTTGACAAGCTACCAAAAAAACAACTCCACAAACAATCGATAAAAACAAAGCTAACTGCTTCTTCATAAGAAATACCTCTTTTACATTATTGTCAATTTATTTTTACACCATTTACAAGTTTGTCAATCTTTTTTCCATTTCAGAATAGTTTTTTCTAATTGGTCAACGAGAAACATACCGAGTAAACTAATAGCAGAAATCAATACAATGATCGCAAACATCGTATCATACTGAAATAACTTCTTCGATTGGATCATATAGACCCCCAATCCATCAAAACCTCCTAACCATTCTGAAACTACCGTACTGATAAAAGCATAGGAAACGCTCACACGTAAACCTGCAAAAAAATAAGGAAGCGCTGCAGGAATTTTATAATGAGCTAAGGTCTGAAAGCGATTGGCTTGCATAATCTGAAACAATCTCAGAATATCTTGATCGCAATGCCGAAAACCATCTAACAGACTGACTACGATGGGAAATACCACCGTAATAATGATCAAAACCAGTTTTGGAAGCATACCATAACCAAACCAAAGAACCAGGATAGGGGCCAAGGCAATCGTCGGAATGGTTTGAATAACAACCATAAAAGGATAGACCAGATCATTCACCCATTGAAAACTATCCATGAGAATCGCAAATCCAGCAGCAAGAAGAACCCCTATAACAAGTCCAATCAAGGCCACTTGAAGGGTAGACAAGCTGTGATGAAGCAGAAGCGCTCGATCCCGAACAAAGGCAGTCCCAATTTCAAGCGGTGTCGGCAATACAAATTTGGGGAGGATATTTAAAAATCCTGCCAACTGCCATAAGACAAGAAGACTGCTAAAACCTGCAAATCCTATCAATTGTTTTGAATATCTTTTTACAAGAGACATCGTAACCTCCTTTCTCACAAATAAAAAACGCCTCCAAAATAGGAGACGGATTGCACAAGGTCACTCATAACGAAAAATACATTTCATTTGTTTCCTACGCTGGCATTACCCAGATCAGGTGCGGTCGAAGCTTACACTTCCTCTCAGACTGTACACAGACTCCCATATGTATTTATTATAATAACTGATTTAAACAATAAAAGCAAGAAATTAATCCAAATAACGAATTAAATTTTTCTCTGTTAAAATATCTGAATAGGTGTAAGACTCCACGTAGGTATTAGCTGGTTCACCTGGTAGGCTATTGTCATTCGTATACTCAATGATAAATAAAGAAGGATAGACCTCAATCAAGCGTCCGAATTTATTCTTTTGACGTTTCCGTCCATTTTCAAGCGTCATTTCGACCACTTGTCCTTCATGAGCCTTGATCTCTTCTTTAATTTTTTTCATTTTCGCAACATCTGTAAATGCATCACTCATTTTATTGATCCTCTCTCTTTGAAATGCTTGAGAATTTATTGTATTCCTTTTGGAAAATTAATTCTACTGTTCCACGCGCGCCTGAACGGTTTTTTTCGATAATCACTTCAACCGTATTATTGGGCATGCCATCTTCTTCCTCTTCACCAGCTCGATCATAATAATCATCTCGGTACAAGAAGGCAACAATATCCGCATCCTGCTCAATCGATCCAGATTCACGAATATCAGAAAGAACAGGACGTTTGTCTTGGCGCTGTTCCACACCACGTGACAGCTGACTCAAAGCAATAACAGGTACTTTTAGTTCCTTGGCCAAAATTTTTAACTGACGGGAAATTTCTGAAACTTCCTGTTGACGGTTTTCTCTTCCAGTCCCTGTAATCAGCTGCAGGTAGTCAATCAGAATAAGACCAAGGTTCCCTGTTTCCTGTGCTAATTTTCTTGCTCTCGAACGAATCTCAGTAATCCGAATTCCTGGGGTATCATCAATGTAAATACTCGCATTGGCCAAATTCCCTTGGGCAATGGCATATTTCCGCCATTCTTCATCCGTCAATTGACCTGTCCGAATAGAATGAGATTCAATCAAGCCTTCAGCTGCTAACATCCGGTCGACCAAACTTTCAGCACCCATTTCTAATGAAAAAATAGCCACTGTCTTGTCCAGCTTTGTTCCGATATTTTGTGCAATATTTAGAGCAAAAGCTGTTTTCCCTACTGCAGGACGAGCCGCTAAAATGATCAACTCTTCCTCATGTAGCCCTGTTGTCATATGATCCAAATCGCGGTAGCCCGTCGCAATACCAGTGATATCAGAGGTCTGAAGCGAACGAGCTTCCAAGCTACCAAAGTTAATATTCAAGATGTCTCGAATATTTTTAAACCCACTACGATTTGCATTTTCACTAACATCAATCAGAGCTTTTTCAGCACCAGCGATGATTTCATCTGACGGACTCGCACCATCATAAGCTTGATTAATACTTTCCGTTAATCGAGAGATCAACCGACGTAGGACAGCTTTTTCGGCTACAATCTTCGCGTAATACTCTGCGTTGGCTGAAGTTGGTACCGAATTAATAACTTCTACCAAATAGGAGAGACCGCCAATATTTTGGAGATCTCCTTGACTATCTAAAATATTTCGAACAGTCGTCGCATCAATCGCATCCCCACGGTCAGCCAGATCAATCATGGCTTTAAAAATCAAACGGTGCGAATACTTAAAGAAATCGCCAGGCTCGATATATTCACGAACAAAGACCAATTTCCCCTCATCTATAAAGATGGCTCCCAACACTGATTGTTCAGCCTGGATATCCTGAGGTTGTGTTCGTAATTCCTCTATCTCAGCCATAAAAAACCTTTCTATCGATCGTGTTTACCCTTCGTTTACACGAATATTAATTACACTTGTAACATCTTGATAAATTTTTACAGGGACGTCTATCAAACCTGTTGAACGAATTGGGGAGGCAACTTGGATATGACGTTTATCAATTTTAATGCCAAATTGTTTCTCAAGCTCTTCTGCAATCTTTTTATTGGTAATAGAGCCGAAAGTACGGCCATCTGGCCCAATTTTTTCCGTGAATTGAACAACAGTTGCTTCTTCTTCTAATTTTGCTTTAATCTTTTGCGCTTCTGCTAACAATTCAGCATGCGCTTTTTCTTCTGACTTTTGCTTTCCACGAAGCTCACCGATTGCTTGGGCATTGGCTTCTTTCGCAAGATTTTTCTTGATCAAAAAGTTTTGTGCATAACCAGTAGGCACTTCTTTAATTTCGCCTTTTTTACCTTTACCTTTTACATCCGCTAAGAAAATAACTTTCATTCTACATTCTCCTTTTCAATAGTTACTTCGTTTTCAATAGTCTCAATCAGTTGTTGACGAATACTCATCAAATCTTGACCCTCAATTTGAGAGGCTGCCGAATTGAAATGACCTCCTCCGCCAAGCTGTTCCATGATACGCTGTACATTGACTTTGCTTCGACTTCGTGCAGAAATCGAGACAGTCCCACTTTGATTGCAAGCAATGACAAAGGTTGCTTCCACCTCAGACATGGCTAGCATACTATCAGCAGCCTTACTAATAGTTACTGAATCATAGGCTTTAGTCGTATTAGCACAAGCTACGATGATATGTGGCAAAATATTTTCACCAGTCAAGATCAGTTCGTTCACTTCGCGGTACTCGTCAAACTGAATCGCAGAGATCTCCTGGATAGCTACACTATCACTACCTCTTGAGCGAAGGTAACTCGCCACATCAAAGGTCCGACTTGTAACACGTGTGGAGAAGTTCTTAGTATCCAGCATGATTCCAGCCATCAAAACACTAGCTTGAATCTTCGTCAATCGATTTTTCTTCGACTTCTGGAACTGAATCAGTTCACTAACCAATTCGCTCGCACTACTTGCTCCACTTTCAATATAGGTGATCAGAACATTTTCAGGGAAATCATCATCCCGACGGTGATGGTCAATGACAATAATCTGTTGAAATTCCTGATAAAACTCTTTAGAAAGGGTCAAGGCTGTCTTAGAATGGTCCACCATAATTAACAAAGAGCGATCCGTCACCATTTGCATGGCTTCCTCTAGGGGAAGGATTTTCGTTACCTGCTCTTCTTCTAGTTTCGCAATTGCTCTTGAAATATCACTAGCCATTGCATGCGGGTCATAGACCACATAAGAGGAAGCTAAAATATTGCTAGAGAAAAACTGCATTCCCACAGACGCTCCTAAAGCATCCATATCCAAGTTTCTATG
>CAJZGQ010000065.1 GCA_916048115.1 uncultured Streptococcus sp.
TGGCAACGTGGGTTACCTCTTCTTGCGTAATTTTCATCTTGCTTCCTTTCGTGAATTGATGATTTTTCAATACCCTCTATTTTACCATAATTTAGCTCAATTTGCTTGCCTTAGAAAAAATCTGTAGGACTTTTTTGTCGCTACAGATTCTTCATTTTATATTGCTTTTTCACCTAATTGTCCCATCTCTGTTAGAGTTTCTTTCCAGAGTTCCTGGACATGAGATGCGAGGTAGCAAGAAGCCAAGTCATAAGAAGCCTGATGAAATGGTGCAAGGTCACTTTCAAAGAGCTGGACCAGCTTGTCTGCCAACTCTTTCACCAATTGTTCTTCTGGCACTGTCTCGCTATAAGGTACCAAAAAGCCATTTTCACCCTCTTTTATAAAAGTTGGATTGCCATAACGGGCATCAAAGCCGAGCAAGGCTAACCCTGCTCCAGCCGCCTCCATCAAGGTCAATCCAAAGGTCTCCCACTGAGAAGTGGTGAGGTAGGCTTGGTAGCAGGGATAAATCTGCTTAAGATCCGCATGACCACGTAGATGAATAAAGTCTTGCGCTTCAAGCTCCTGAATCAGGTGTCGCAAGTTGTCCGCTTCGCCACCTTTCCCATAAATATCAAGCTGAAGGCCTGGGAGTCGTTTCTGTGCTTGAGCCACTACTCGAATGGCCAAATCGATGCGTTTTCTTGGATCCAAACGGGAAGCTGTGATCACACTAAAGGGAGGCCCATCTCCTTGTGATTCCGACATTTCTTCTAGATGCCCCACTGGAATACTATAGATCGGAATTCCTTGGCTTCCTTGCTTGGCAAGCGTCTGCTCCAAGACTTCTTTTTGAAGATCCGTCGCCGTGATGAAGTAATCGAAGCGTTTGGCATACTTGAACACATAATAGTACTCATAGTTGAGGTGGCCATTTTCAAATTCATGCTCCGAATGAAACACCATGGCGAGCTTGGAAGGAGCAGCTTTCTCCAACAAAGGGCGGGCAAAATCCATGCGCGAAGCCCGATCAAGCAGAATCAGATCCCCTTCTTTGAGCGAAAGTTTCGACAGAAAACGCCTCATCACTTCTGTATGGTTGGTCAAAATCTCAGGCCCCAGTTTATAGAGCCAGCTTTCACCGAACCTCAATTCTTCAAAGGCGATACTTCCATCTTGATTGTGATAGGTCCGTCTGAGAACACTACCATACTGAAAATACTCTGTGACAAGTTTACAAGCTCCATAATACTCTCGCTTGATCCTATTTCCAGCCAAAAGATAGTCTACATAGCGGACACAGTCTGGATGATAGGGGTCCAGATGAAAAGTCAGTGCGTTTCTATCCGCAAATTGATAGCGAATGGCTTCTTCTGTTTTTTCAACAACATCTAGACGAGTCAGTTGAAACTCCATTTGCAAGGCCCCCACCGTCTTTTGAGGGACTGTAGTCTGTTGATCTGTAAAGCCTAAATGAGCAAAAAGCAACTCCTCATCCCGGTGCCCCAATGAGAGGTAATAGGCCAATTTTTCTGGAGTGGGCCAAGTGGTAAAGACAAACTTCGCTGCCGCTCCTAGACTCCGGAGCATCTTTGCCCGAGAGGCTTGTGCAACATCGACCCCATTGGGTTCAAATCCCACTAATAGATTAAAGGTATAAATGGTCATACTGTTCCTCCCTCTAATCGCTTAAAGATCTCTTTTAGAGCATCTTTTTCAGGCAGTTCCAAAATCCGCACTTGCTCTCTTAACAATGATTTAAAAGCGTCTGGCTGCTGGACTAATGCTTCTAATTGATTTCTCATTTCTTCTACTGTATCGGTAATCGTGCTCAATTCTTTATAGGCTTCCTGGTGCACCGTACTCTTCAACCCAAACAAGACTTGCCCATTTTCAAGAGCACGTATACTACTGTTCATCACTTCTTCCCCTTGGTTGCAATCCAGATAAATAGAGCATCTAGCTAATAAACTCTCATAATTTCCCAGCGAAATCCCTGGATAGAGGCGTACATTTGGTCGAGCTGCTAAATCTGTTAATTTCGGACCCATGGCCGTTAAGGCTGCAATGTGAAAGGTCACTTGTGGGAATTGTTGGACCAGGCTAGTTAAGCCTTCAACTTCTTGAGAAGCCGTCATAACCAGGGCTTCTGGTTGAAAACTTTCTTGCTCCACATCTACCAACCCCGACAGAGCCGTGATTCCGTCTTTTTTCTCACTCAAAAGGCCAGCTTCTACCAACAAAATCTGGCCAACATGCTCTTTAATATCATCTAGAGCATGAGCTTCACGAGCACAGTAGGCTAGTCGCTCCTTTGGTATCTCTTTCACAACATCTAACAATGTTTTATCCATCAAAAGGATGGCTTCATTGTCTGGCAAGACTTGTTTCAGAACGGCTCTCAGCAACTCTTCTTTATTAGCATACAGATGATCCCGTCCTTTAGGGGGTTGATACAAAAAGATCCCTTGCGAAATATAATGAAGCAGGACTTCTTCTTGCTGACGGTTCAAATAAATGTCTAAATATGGTTGACCAGTTTCTGTAAGGAGACTCTGTTTGCTTCTCCAACCATAGCGATTGTAGAAATCAATAGATGCGATCTCTTCTCCCTGACCAAACCACTCTACTCTGTCAACCGTTCGTGACAAGATATCCCCTCGCAAAACCACATTGGCACGACGTTCCTCCCCATCAAAAAGATAGGTCGTGATCCCAAGCGTCCAACATTCCCATAATTCTGGAACTTCTAGATCATTGAAAAATAAAGGGTTCCCAACTTTTGATGCCGGGTCTTTTTGGGTAAAAAAGGTCGCCAGACTCTCTGTCTGTTCAGCTATATCTGTTTCCAAATTGGTCACAAACACACGGTAGGGCTGGCCAAGTGTGTCCAATAATTTTCGCAAACGATCCAGCTCTCTGGTCTGCTCTGATGCAATAATGAACATGCTGATCCTTTCTCATCAATAAGTTCTTAGTCCATGGTTTCAACGAAACTGAGGTTGATCACCACGCGCTCATAGGTTTCTGACTCTTGCAAGCCAGCTTCTTCTAGTTTTTCAAGAGCCCGTTTCAACCGCGTTTTATAGATATAGCGGTGCCAGGTCAGATCATAGCCCAACATCCCAAGAAGAGCCAATTTTTCTTGCTTGGCTTCCATCTCATCGAGTACCCGCTTTTCTGTCCAAACCTGGGACAGAGTATCTGAACGACCCACGCGATACCAATAAATACATTTCTCCGTATGGACCACCCGATTGGCTTTTAAGAAGAGCTTGTACATGAGAAAGTTATCTTCAACATTTTTTCCGACCGGAAAACGAAGCCCTTCAAATAGGTTACGCTTATAGAGCTTCATCATAGCACAGGCCCAGGCCATATCTCTGGTCTCCTGAATGGCATCGTGGTCCATAATTGCTCGCCCCTCATAAAGGGTCTCTGAATAATCATCGTCCGTTACCTTGATCAAGTATTTGCTACTACTGTCATCATAGAGGTTATAGTTGGCTACCGAGACATCCGCATCATACTTCTTCAGTTGGCAATAGAGCACTTCTACATAGTCCTCCGTCACCCAGTCATCTGGATCAATAAAGGTAATGTAATCACCAGTAGCTAACTCAATCCCTGTATTACGAGCAGCAGATAAGCCCCCATTTTCTTGACGGACATAGCGGATACGCGCATCCTTCCTAAAAAATTCTTTACAGATCTCTTCTGATTGGTCTGGCGAACCATCATTGACCAATATGATCTCTAAATTCGGGTAAGTCTGATGGATAACCGTTTCCAAACATTGCCTCAAATAAGCTTCTACATTATAGATGGGAATGATAATACTGACTACTTCATTTGCTTCCATACTTCTTCTCATTTCTCTTTAAATAATCGCGAATCGCTGCCACCATATCCTGCACCTGATCATCCCTAAACACCTGATTCTCACCATTCTGCACATGATTGGTTCCCTCAAAAGAAAAAATAGGGACGCCTTGTTGGCTGAGTGTTTGCGTGATTTGATCGACCTCATCATAGGGATTGATATCCAGATACAAATCCAATTTTTCTAGGACTTTTCGACTGGTCAAGGGATCAAAAGAGGGATAAAGAAAGAGGTTAGGGTAGCGTTCCAATTGCACCAAGTTAAAGCCAAAATGACTATGGGCAAGGACATGAATCGCGACATCTGATAACTCTTTTAACAACGTCTCCAACTCGTGGATATCTGCTGTATGGGTATAAATAGCCGCATGATAAGGAAAATCTCCCACTAGATCTTGATAGGTTTGCTTCAAAATCGGTTTTCGAAGCAAAATTTCCTCCCAAGAGAGGGCATAATAAAACCACCATAATTCACGAAAACGATTGAAGCGTTTGGAGGTCCATGGTTTATTATGAGAGGTATAGTGAACGACTGCTGGGATCCCTTGGAAGGCATCATACCAGTCCAAATCCCCATAGAGATATTGATCCTTATCAGACCCTACTTGTAGATTATAGGTCCAAGGTAATGGATACCAAGCATCTTTGAAATACAAATTCAAAATTCCTTGATCTCCGTAGACATGCTGATGGTGCTCGCGAGTGAGGTCAAAAAGAGCCTCTGTCACTTGGTGCTCTTGCCACCAAGCCCTATCAATCACCAAAAGTCCAGCATTAAAACCATCTGTCGTCGTCGGCTTATCTACCACTGCACCCAGTCCATAACCTTTTAGATCGACCTCAAATAAAGGCGATAAATCCTGTGTAAAGATCATATCACAATCCAGATAGAGGATTCGCTCTTCTTCCACAATCTCTGGAATAGCGTAACGGAAATAGGTTGCATAGTGAATATGGTCACTTGGAAGCGAAAAGGACTGGAATTGCTCGGGTGACATTCGACAATTGAGCACTTCTGAATCCAACTGGCGCAAGCGCTGATTCATGATAGTAAACCACTCAGTTGGTAGATCTTCATTTAAGATATAAATTTTCAACTGGTCCTGATGGGCACACAGTGACTTCATAGCGGTCTCCAACTTCTCCATATAAGACAGATTGGCTGAAAACACGACAGCTTTTTTACTCATAACTTCCCCTTTTTTCTTTCATTAGAATACCATTTTCAAGAGAGGAAAACAATTTCTAAGCCCCAAAAAAGAGGCCTAGACACGTGTCTACAACCTCTTTTACATCGGTTTCTTATTTTTGGTCTAATACAGCTAGTGTATCGTCTACCAAACTTGCCCCTAAGACATGCTTGAAGTGATTCAAAGCAAACTGGTGATTTTCAGGAGTGAGCGACGCCACTGCAGGTTCCACAACTTCGATCTGATAACCCAGATTGTAGGCATCAACCGCTGTATGAAGGACACAGATATCGGTCAAGACACCCGTCAAAATAACGGTATCCACATGACGTTCCCGAAGTCGGATATCTAGATCTGTCCCTGAAAAAGCAGAATAATGACGTTTGTCCATCCAAAAGACGCGTGAATCCGCTTTGTGCTCCCGATAAAAATCTGCTAAAGGGCCGTACAAATCACGTCCACTAGTCCCAATGATATTATGGGGTGGAAAAAGCTTGCTTTCAGGATGAAAAGGATCGTCTACATCATGTGCATCAATGGCAAAAAAGACATAGGCTCCTTGGTCAAAGGCCAATTGGGTCACCTGAGCAATGTTCTCAGAAATGGCTTGGGCGGGAGCCCCTGCCGTTAGCTTACCTTCATCCGCTACAAAATCAACGGTGTAGTCAATCGAAATTAATGCTTTAGCCATTAGTAGTCTCTTTTCTTAATTTCTTCAAAAATATCTGGTATCAACACTTTGAGATAAGTTCCCTTCATTCCGAGTGAACGACTTTCAATAATACCAGCAGATTCCAATTTCCGAAGTGCATTGACAATCACAGAGCGGGTAATGCCAATACGATCTGCGATGATAGAAGCAGTCAACTGACCTTCATTGCCTTTCAATTCACTAAGGATGGCAGATACGGCACGCAATTCGGAGTAAGACAAGGTATTAACAGCCATATTCACCGCTGTGCGACGACGAATATTCTTCTCGTCCTCCTCGCGTTGGTAGTTCAACATTTGAATCCCTACCACAGTACTAGCAATCTCAACCAAGATCAAATCATCATCCGCAAACTGTTTATCATTGCGCCAAATGATTAAGGAACCCAACCGAATCCCAGAAACATGAATAGGCGCAATGGTGGTCAAGCCATCAGGAAATTCAGACTTGGTTTCAACCGGAAAGATACTCAAATCATGGTCCACATCTAAATTAGCTTCTGTATCGTAGACCAAACTAGC
>CAJZGQ010000066.1 GCA_916048115.1 uncultured Streptococcus sp.
AAAGGGCATTGACGACAGAAGATCCCACTCCGTGAAGACCTCCAGATGTCTTATACCCACCTTGACCAAACTTCCCTCCGGCGTGGAGGACCGTAAAAATCACCTCAACGGTTGGTTTGCCCATAGCATGCATCCCTGTCGGCATTCCACGTCCCTGGTCTTCTACCGATAGGGAACCGTCTTTATTGATGGTTACATCGATTTGTGAGCCAAAGCCAGACAAGGCTTCATCGACCGCATTGTCCACGATCTCCCAGACCATGTGATGCAAGCCGTTTCCATCGGTCGATCCGATATACATTCCTGGACGTTTACGGACTGCATCCAACCCTTCTAGTACCTGAATGGCATCGTCATTATAATTATTAATATTGATTTCCTTTTTTGCCACAAGGAACCTCCTGTTTGTTCATCTTTTCTATATTACAGTTTTTTAGGAAATTTTGCAAAATTTTTTCTCTTTATATGGTGATTTCTATATCTCAGTATAAAATACTGGCTGAGCACTTTCTTCAGATGTCACACTTGAACTCCAAAAATTGCTTTTTCTATTGATGGCTTTTTGTTATAATGAAAGTATGATAAAAGAAATAAGTGTTTTAATTTTAGCCTATCTATTAGGCTCCATTCCTTCAGGATTATGGATTGGGAAAATCTTTTTCCATATTAATATACGGGAACATGGCTCGGGCAATACAGGAACGACTAATACCTTTCGGATTTTAGGGAAGAAAGCTGGGATCATCGTCTTTGCGATTGATTTCTTAAAAGGGACTTTAGCCGTTCTCCTTCCGACTTTCTTTGGAATTCAAGGGATCTCACCGATGGTCTTTGGTCTCTTAGCTGTTTTAGGTCACACTTTTCCAATTTTTGCTGGATTCAAGGGGGGAAAAGCAGTGGCGACAAGTGCTGGTGTCTTACTCGGCTTCTCGCCTATCCTACTACTAATTTTAGCTGTGTATTTTGTAGCCAGCCTGTATTTAACCAGTATGATCTCGTTTTCGAGTGTTACCGTTGCGCTACTCGCCATTCTATCTGTCCTCCTTCTCCCTTTGACTGGATGGATCTTGCACGGTTATGATCCGCTTTTTACAGTCATTGTCTTGGCCTTAGCGACCTTGATCATTCTTCGCCACAAGGACAATATCCAACGGATCAAAGAGAAAAAAGAAAATCTTATCCCTTGGGGGAAAAACATCACCCACCAACAACCAAAAAACTAGAGCCTGCGCTCTAGTTTTTTATGTTCATTAATAGAAGGTCTCTATAACTTCACTTTCAAGAGTCTCTCAATTTCTTGATAAAGAATCTTTGCTGGTTGATAAGCCTTGCTTTGTTGAGCGAGGACCTTTAGATGAGTCCAATCTTCCCGAGAAACCAATTCATTAAATAAGCGCAAGACTTCGGATTCCGTCTTTTTACGAGAGACCAAACCTATTTGGAATAACTCAGCTCGAACTGCATTGTCAAACTGGTCATAGTCCTGGGGCAAAATCAAACTTGGAATCCCAAGATCAATACAACCCATCATGATCCCGGCACCTGCATGATGAATGGTAAAGTCCATTTGATCTAAAACATCTGAATAAGGGAGGTAATCAAAAATCAGAAGATTCTCCGACAAGATCCTTGGTGGATGCTCCAAACCACCAGAGTCACCTAAGGTTACGTAAAAGATATAGTCAGGATGTCTTTCGCTCAAAATCTTCGTCAATTCCACCATCCGCTCTTTTTCCCATTTTAAATGAGTCCCGCAAGTGACGAAGACACGCTTTTTAGAGCTAGTAAGATACTGCTTCTGTTCTTGAGGAAGTCGGTCAAAAGATAGACAGCGATAACCAACCCATTTGAGCTGAGGTGGAAAATCGTCTCGAAACTCCAATTCTTTCATGCCCAAAGCTAAGATTGAGTAGGGAGAATAGATGGCTTCTGTCCCGTCTTCACGGTACAATTTGAAATCCTCTAGGCTATCGAGATTCTTCTTAACCAGCGCAAGTCCAACTTTCTTTGCCAGACGGATGACTCGCCTACCCAGAGCATCTCTCCACTTGTAAAAGGTTCCCTGGTGCGGTTTCCAGCCACCTAGATAAGCAGGTGTTGTCGTGCGACTTTCAATCGCTACTGGACTTGGAATGGTCGTAATCCAGGGGATGCCCAAACGATCTGCTAAAACTCCAGCAGGAGCTGCTACAAAATCTGCAATAACCAAGTCAGGGCTTCCCTCGGAGTCCCAAATTCGATTTATTTCGTCGAAAACTTCAGGGACCAGTCTGCTATTGGCCATTAATTGTTGGTACATGATAAATAGATTTGCTTGCTTTGATGTATTGGCTATATCTTCCATCACTGTCGGACGATCAGGAAACAAGGCAAGGCAGTCAAAACCAATCTGCTCAACCAATGCCTTTTTCTGAAAACCTGTAATAACACGGATCTGAAAACGCGGATCCACCAGCAAGGGTTTCACCAGGGTCAAGGTTGGAAACAAATGGCCACTAAAGGGAACGCTAATCACATCGATTTTTATCACTTTTTCTAATCCAGTCATAGATGATTCCTTTCACATCTTCTCTGTATTCATAGCTATAATGATCCGTATCCACTTGAATATCCGCTGAGTGGCAATCCAGAATACGTGAATAAGGATCTTTCTTTCCTTTGATGACCAGTAGCTCTAGTTCTTTTTGACTTAAGAGAAGCTGGGAAACCGGGCCAAGCGCTATCACGCGCAATCTTGGAAGGGGGACCTGATTCCCTAAACTTCTGAGCCACTGGGTCAGCATATTGACCCCTGAACTCTTACAAACAACCACTACTTCCTGCGCTTCCAACAAGGGAGACAAGTGCTCCTGTAACAACTTTTGGAAACGAGGGTTCAAAATCGTATGACAATAGTAGATAACATTGGATGTAGCAGCCAACAAGAGGGATACTTGTGGAGACTTTATATGTTCAAAATCTTGATTGAAGGGAAAATTACTGGCTACCACTGAATAGCCAGATGGACAAATTGCATGGAGGAGGTCTAGTTGCCCAGCTGTCAGCCCGGCACAAGTAATATCACTGCTCCCACTAATAAAGAGAACCAAGCGATCAGAGTCTAGCATGGTCTGATCAGGAGACAAAGCAGACAAACGATCTAGATAGGACTTTCATCTTACTCATAACGAATCTTGCCATCAGTCACTCGAATCTTCCGCCCCCGCCAATGAATCACAGGAGGTGTCATTAGAACATAGACAAACAGCCAAGGAAGCAGGAGATCATTCAGCACTTCGTAGGTGACTTCATCCAAGTGTAAGCGACTGGTTAGAATGCTATGTCGATAGAGAAGCATCCAAACTGCCTTGAATACCAGTAAGCTTAAGGCTAGAAGAAGATAAGGCCAACCTAAAATAAGACTTAAGATCAAAACTGGAAGAGTCAGAAAACTCGGTAAGCCAATGAGGCAAAAAACCTTCCAGTCCAGGTGTTCTTTGAGATAGATAGAGCTAAAGAGAAGCCACCGCTTCATCTGGAGCAGGTATTGCTTAGCGTTTATGATAGTGGTTCGAACATTACAGGTAACCCGCGTTTGGATAATGGATACTCCTTTACTCCTTAAAAAATCGGCCACAGCTAAATCATCACATAGATAGTCCTTAATCGCTGTGAAGAGCCCCTGATCTTTTGCAAGTTCTACCGGTAGGATATAAAACATCCCATTAATGGAGTGATTCGCTTCAACTTCTGCCATAGTAAAATAGGTAATAAAGGAATTGCCATTAACGAATGCTGCAACCAGCTTGGACCAGAAATTACTTCTTTCTTGGTTATAGGGAATACCTGTCAGAATGACCTCTTGACCTAGATAGGTAGTCAGCTCACCCATTTTAGAAAAATCAATCACACTATCATCGTCCAAAACAATCAGATAAGGCCGGGTCAGCTCCTCTACAACCTGCTCAATCTTGTAACTCTTGGGATTAATCCCTTGAGGGACGTCTTCAATGAGAAAGACTCGAATGCGTTGGGCAAAGGAAGCCTCTTGGCAAATCTGATCTGCTACTCGCTGGGCTTCTGTATCAGACTGGTCAATCAACCAGTAGAATTCCACTGCTTCTGTTTGCTGAAGATTGGCCCGCAAATCACTCTCTAAACGAGGATCACCAGAGAGAATGGGTTGGACCACCGTAAAAAGCTCTTCTGGGAAGTCCGCAATATGAGACTGGCCTTTTTTATAATAAATGAAGGACAGCAACCAACGGACGAGAAATAAGAAAAGATAAGAAACGCCTAAAAATATAAATACAAATTTCATCTATTTAATCCCTTTCGTAAATACCTTGCAAGGAGACGAATGATCCATCTTTGGGGAAGCAAGTGACCTAGCCAAACTAGCAAGCGATAGCGAAGGCCGATAACAGCATAGGAAGTATCTCTTTCTATCAATCGAATCAACTGCTGAGCGACTTTCTCAGGTTTCATCTGCAAGCGACTGCCTCCCAATGCTTCTACTAGTTTAGGAGGAAAAATACCTGTTTGGACTGGTCCAAGAATATAGAGACCTAGCTGAATCGGGGAATTTGATTGCTTCAGTTCTTCCTGAAGAGCAAGAGTGTAGGTCTGCAAGGCAGCCTTACTGGCACTGTAGGCTGCTAGATAGGGATGAGGAAAAAGAGCAGCCAGAGATGACAACTGGACCAAGTGGATCTTCTGATTTTTCTGCACTAACTTCTTGATTAGGTGGACAGGAGCATGGTAATTGATTTGCCAGAGATCTTGCTCACTGGCTGAATCAAGGTCACTTCCACGGGAAAAATAGGCTAATCCCGCACAATTGACAAGAAGATCTGCATCTAGGTTCTCTACAAAAGCTTCTAGAGCCACTTGATCTAGCATATCTAATGTTAGGATTGACAGTTGCGCCTTTCTCCCAGTTAGTTCTTTTTGGACTTGGGAGAGTTTATCAGCATCTCGACCCACTAAGACCAGATGATCCAGCCTTCTTGCCAGTTCTTTCGCTAGCTGCCGACCAATCCCTCCTGTAGCCCCTAAAATGATCGCTTTTTTAATTGTATCTTCTATCTTCATAGCTCTAGTGTACCAAATTTCAACCAGTTAGAAAACTCCTACTACCATATTCTAACTTTACGGTTTAACCCCTACTTATAAAAAAGGTCTCTATCGCAAAAATAGAGTCCTTTTACCTTTTGTCTATTTCCAAACCGTACTTCTATAACTACTAGATGTTAAGCGATCAAACAGGAAAGGTCGTTTTGCATCGAATAAAAAATATAGAAAAATTGTTTAGCTTACAGAACTGCTTGTGAAGCTCTAGAGTATGAGTTCAAGTAAATGTTGCACTTATTCTTGCAATTTATCATTCTTAAATCAATATCCATTATAAAGCATCGACTAAGTCCATCAATATTTCCATAGGAGTTTTTCTCCTACGACCATTAACAGTTTCGACCATGTTATAAACTTTTAAACGATTGTCATTACTAAAGACAAACTCAAAGCGGAATTCGCGTCCATTGGGTGCCACTGTATCAAATTTTGTTTTATATTTATCATGAACAGGGCTAACTGGAAATTTATTGAAGAGCAAGCGTCGTTTCTCTCCTGCTTCTTTCAGACAGTTTTCTAGCTCCTGACAATAGCTATAAAACAGCTGATAGAGGTCTTCTTCTGAAATTCTTCTTCTCCGAACTAATGATGTAAAATCCGAAAAATTTCTGCGCGGGATGTCAATACTAAATGAAAATCCCTCCTGATTGATTCTTTCTAAAAATGCATCTCTTGAAATCATAGAACTACTCTTTCTTTTATCAATCTTTAGCGAACCCTTATTGTTTATATACATCGTCAATCCATTATGTAATCAAGCAGGTCCATCAGGGTGAGTTTCTTACGACCATTGACGGTCTCAAAGAGATTATAAACTCTTAGTTCTTGGTTCTTTTTAAAAGCAAACTCAAAGCGAAACTCCCGGCCATTGCATGCCACTACATAAAATCCGGTCTGATACTTCCTCTTATCCTCTACTACTTTCATTTGCCGGTCTTCTACCTCTCTACAAAGTAAAAGAAAGATCTGATAGAGTTGCTCCTCAGAGAGCCTTTTTCTCCAAACCAATGACTTGAAGTTAGTGTACCGCCACCATGGGATTTGGATGTTGAAGGAAAAACCTTCCTGATTGGCTTTATCGATAAATGCTTTTCTGGAGACCATACTACTTCCCCTTCTATTGGAACATCGTTTGACTCTATTATACCATC
>CAJZGQ010000067.1 GCA_916048115.1 uncultured Streptococcus sp.
GAAGGTGGTTTTGCTGGAAAAGGCTTCCTCATCGTTACATCTAAACCAGAAGAAATTGCCCAAAAGGTATCTGACGACCTAGGTCGCGGGATTACCTTTATCCGTGGGATGGGCTATTACAGCCGTAAGGACTTGGATATCGTCTACTGTGTCGTTTCACGGAATGAGATGAAACAAATGAAAGACATCATCAATCAGATTGATCCATTCGCCTTCATCACCATTTCAGAAGCCCATGAAATTCTCGGCGAAGGCTTCACTTTAGATAAAGAAAAACAACCCATTAACCGTTAATAGAAAAATCAGACTGGATTGTCATCCAGCCTGATTTTTTATTAAATTGCTTTTGCGGTTGTTCGAGTGATTTCATCGACTTTCAAACCGTTGGCTTCAAATTTACTACCGATCCCTTCTAGATCTGTCACCCCATCAATTTGAACTTCGATAACCACACGATCGTCTTTTGTTGGGATATTGACTGTATTGGCGATGTTATATCCTTCTTCTACTATCAAGTGAATGATTTGTTCTAGAACGCCAACCTTATCTTCTGTCACAAAGCGAACACGAACTCCTTCTTCTCCATAACCGGATACTTCAAGGAAGGCACGGAAAATATCACGGTCTGTGATGACACCGGATACTTGGTCATTGTCCACGACTGGAAGAATTCCCACCTTGTTCTTATACATGAGGTAGGTCGCATCTTCTAAGCTCGCAAATTTAGAGACGGTAATGACATCGCGAAGCATGACATCTTTGACCTTGGTTTTGTTCAACAAATAGTTCATCTCGAAAATAGACAAGCTTGTTGCTTTAGATGGACTTGCTTCTGCAATCGTACCTTCTGTCACCAAGCCAACTAATTTATCATTTTCAATGACTGGCAAACGGTGCAAACCTTGCTCCCGCATCAAATCTGCCGCATGGGCAATTGTCGTATCTGGACTAATGTAAACCACTTTACGTGTCATAAAATCTTTAACAGCCATAACAAGTTCTCCTATGCTTTTATTAGTTTTATTATACTTGATTTTAAGAATGATTTCAAACGCTTTCAGCAGTTTTCTCTTGTTTTCAAAATTTAGAAAAATCAAACAAGAGAGATGAAAAAAGAAAGGTCTTCAAGACCTTTCTTTTTAATATTCTAGTGAACTTTAGAAATCTTACCCACCCAAATAAGCCTTGCGGACTTCTTCTGAAGCTAAGAGTTCTTTTCCTGTTCCGGTAAGAACGACTTTCCCTGTTTCCAAAACATAACCGCGGTCTGCGATGGCAAGGGCCTTGTTGGCATTTTGCTCGATCAAGAGAACAGTTGTCCCTTGTTTTTGGATATCTTGGATGATATCAAAGATTTCTTGGATAAAGATTGGGGCCAATCCCATAGAAGGTTCATCCAGAAGCAAGAGTTTTGGCGTCGACATAAGTGCACGACCCATTGCTAGCATTTGTTGTTCCCCACCAGATAGGGTTGCTGCATCTTGGTTCTTCCGTTCTTCCAAACGTGGGAAACGGGAGAAGACTTTCTTCAAGTTAGCTTGATTTTCTTCTCGGTCTTTCTTCAAGAAAGCTCCCATTTCCAAGTTTTCCATAACAGTCAAGCCTGGAAAGACGTGGCGGCCTTCTGGAACTTGAGAGAGTCCTGCTGCTACAATCTTTTGAGCCGGAACCTTTTGAATCTCCTGACCCAAAAACTCGATTTTCCCAGCACTTGGACGCACCAAACCTGAAATGGTACGAAGAATAGATGTTTTCCCAGCACCGTTAGCACCGATAAGAGAAACAACTTCCCCTTCATTTACCTCGAAACTGACATCACGGACAGCCTGGATCATGCCATAGTGTACAGAAAGATTTTCAACTTTTAACATAGACATTAGGCTTCACCTCCTAGATAGGCTTCGATTACACGTTTGTTGTTCTTGATTTCATCTGGCGTACCATGGGCAATCAAGCGACCATATTCCAATACATAAATCCGTTCTGTTACTTCCATAACCAAGCTCATATCGTGCTCGATCAGCATGATCGTAATATTAAATTCTTTTTGAATGCGACGGATCAATTGGGTCAATTCTGCTGTTTCTTGAGGGTTCATCCCTGCAGCAGGTTCATCCAAGAAGAGGATTTTTGGCTCTGTAGCAAGGGCACGAACGATCTCCAAGTGACGTTGTTGTCCGTAAGCTAAGTTTTTGGCCAAGGTATCTGCTTCTTTTTCCAAACCAAAAATCGCTAACAATTCAAGGGCTTTCGCTTTCAAAGCTTCTTCATTCTTGTAATAGCTTGGCAAGCGGAAAAGACTCGCAAAGACATGTGGTTTGTGGTGATTGGCAAAGGCAATCAAGACATTGTCCAAAACGCTTAAATCTTTAAAGAGACGAATATTTTGGAAAGTCCGTCCCAGACCACCTGCAGCGATTTTATAAGGTGCTTTACCATTTAGCAACTGACCATCTAAGGTAATGGTCCCTTCACTTGGTTCATATACCCCTGTTAGGAGGTTGAAGAGGGTTGTTTTCCCGGCACCGTTGGGTCCGATCAACCCAACCAATTCCCCTTCATTAAGTTCCATGGTCACATCCCCAACGGCTGTCAAACCACCAAAGTTTTTTGTTAAATTTTTTACTTCAAGAAGTGCCATTAGTTAGCCTCCTTTTTTGAGAGTAGTTTTTTCAAGCTGAATTCCCATGTTCCAAGAAGACCACCTGGACGGAAGATCATCACGAGAATCAAAGCCAATGAGTAAATGATCATACGTACACTTGAGAAGTCTTGAAGCACCATGTTCAAGATACCCAAGACGATGGCTGCCAAAACTGTTCCTGACATTGATCCCAAACCACCAAACACGACAATGATCAAGACATTAATGGTATTGGTGAAAGAGTAATCTTTAGGAACAACAGAGCCGATAAAGCCAGCTTGGAGAGATCCAGCAATCGCTGCTGTGATCGCACCAAATACAAAGGCGATGACTTTGACTTTGGTTGTATTGATCCCAACAGATTCTGCTGCGATTTCATCTTCACGAACAGAAAGGGTAGAGCGTCCAATTGGACTGCGTAAGAAGTTAATCGTAAAGATCGTTGTAATGACAACAAAGAGGTAAACCAATTGCCAAGTTGTAAAGGCTGGCAAACCAAGGATCCCAGCAGCCCCATTTGTTAGAGTACCACCATTGACGATCAAGATCCGGATGATTTCAGAAACCCCAAGTGTCGCAATCGCGAGGTAGTCCCCTTTCAACCGAAGGGTTGGAACCCCAACGATCAAGGCAACGACACCAGCAATCAAAGCACCTAAAACCATCGCGCCAAAGAAAGCCCCGTAGGTTGGTGATTTGGAACCGAGAATAGCTGCAGAGTAGGCACCAATCGCCATAAATCCGGCATGTCCGAGTGAGAATTGACCTGAGAAACCAACGATGAGGTTCAAGCCAACTGCAAGGATAATATTAATTCCGATTTGTTCTAAAATTTGGATATAGAAGAGGTTGAGCACACCCGCTGCAACCAAGACTTGGATCAAGGCAAAACCTGCGACCAAAAGACCAAGCCAGACTAAATTCACTTTTAAATTTTGTTTCATGGCTTACACCTTCTCTTTCACATTTTTACCGAGGATACCTGCTGGACGGATGAGCAAGATCACAATCAAGATGGCATACACAATGGCATCACGGAAGTCTGAAAGACCGATCGCTGTAGCGAAGGTTTCCAACAAACCGATGACAAATCCACCTAGGGCAGCACCTGGAATGATTCCGATTCCTCCAAGAACGGCTGCGACAAAGGCTTTGATCCCTGGTGTCATCCCCATCAAAGGCTCGATCGAGTTGTAATACAAACCAATCAAGACACCACCAGCACCTGCCAAGGCTGATCCCAAAGCAAAGGTAAAGCTGATCGTACGGTTTACGTTAATCCCCATCAATTGAGCGGCATCACTATCAACAGATACAGCCCGCATGGCTTTCCCCATCTTTGTTTTTTGAATAATAAATTGAAGAGCGACCATCAAGAAAACAGACACTCCCAAGATCATCAACTGAATATTGGAGATTGAAATAGGACCGAAGTTGTAACGAACCGTTTTAATCACTTGCGGGAAGGAACGGGTATTGGCACCGACGAAGAAGACCATCCCATATTCGAGTAGGAAGGAAACCCCGATGGCTGTGATCAAGGCTGCAATCCGAGTCGAATGACGAAGCGGACGATAAGCCAGGTATTCAATTACAACCCCTAAAATAGCTGTCCCAACCATGGCTAGGAGCAAGGCTACAAAGAAGTTCACTTTCCACGAGTTCAATAAGAAATATCCCATAAAGGCACCTACCATGTAGATATCCCCATGGGCAAAGTTGATCAATTTGATAATTCCATACACCATGGTATAACCAAGGGCCAAGAGTGCATAGACACTTCCCAAGATTAGACCGTTCACTAATTGCTGGAGCATTTGAACCATCCTTTCTAACAATAAAGAGCGAGGCCAGGAATTTTCATTCTCCCAGCCTCTTGTACAAACAACAAATGATAATTATGGTTTAACAGACTCAACTGATTTGACTTTACCATCTTTCAAGCCAATCATAAGAGCTGATTTAACCGGGTTGTGGTTCTTGTCAATTGACATTGTACCAGTCACACCTTCCAAGTCTTTCAACTTCGCAAGGTTATCTTTCAATTCGACAGAGTTCTTAGCACCTTTAGATGCTTCTGCAACCATGTAAACTGAATCATAAGCCAAAGCTGCGAACATTGAAGGTTCTTCATTGTATTTCGCTTTGTATGCTTCTACGAATTTCTTGGCTTTATCAGTCATTTCACCTTCAGTAGAGAATCCAGCTACGTAGTAGATATCTGTAGCTGCAGCAGGTGTTGCTTGTTCAACGAACTTAGCATCGCTAAATCCATCCCCACCAATGATTGGTTGTTTGATTCCCATACCACGCGCTTGGTTTACGATCTTACCAGTTTCTGTGTAGTAACCTGGAAGAACAATCGCATCGAAGTCTTTATCTTTGATTTTTGTAAGGGCAGCTTGGAAGTCTGTATCCTTAGATTGGAAGGTTTCTGTTGCTACGATTTCACCTTTGTAAGATTTCTTGAAGGCTTCAGCAATCCCTTTCGCATAGTCAGATGAGTTATCGTAGTAAAGAACGACTTTCTTCGCTTTCAAGTTATCCGTTGTGTATTTAGCAATGATTTTTCCTTGGAAGCTATCGATGAAGGTTGCACGGAAAAGGTAATCTTGACCTTTTGTCAAATCATCTTGAGTTGCAGATGGTGTAACCAATGGCACACCTGCTTTACCAGCATTGGCAACGGCTGCTGCAGTAGCACCTGAAGTTGCAGGTCCTACAAGAGCGTTCACTTTTGATTGGGTTACAAGGTTTGTTGTGACTGTAGCTGCTTCAGCTGTTTCAGATTTGTTATCTTTATCTGTGACAACGATCTTCTTACCGTCAGCTCCACCCTTAGCGTTGATTTCATCAACGGCCAATTGAGCACCTTTTTGTTCAGCGCTACCGTAGGCTGCTACTTCACCAGTTTTTTCAAAGTTAAAACCGACTTTTAGTTCTTTGCCGATTTCGTTACCAGTTGTGTTTGAACCTGAAGTAGAAACTTCACCACAAGCAGCAAGAAGAGCGACACTTGCAATGGTTAAAAATGAAAGAGCAAATTTTTTCTTCATTTGTAATGATCTCCTTAAATGAATCTTAAAATAAATACATTAAGAATATACCGAATTATCTGACAATTGTCAATAAAAAAAACGCAATCCATCAAATGATTGCGTTTTCTAAACTTCTGTTACCACAGATGGGGTCTCCAATCGTTGCAAACTCCCCACAAAATCTGTATCTAAATCTTTGAGATGGCAAGGCAAGACTTTTTTGACATAACGTTCTTTCTTTAAGTCTTCCATGACTTGATCGGCCTTGTCACTGTCTACATACAATTGGACATAACGGCATTTCTTAGAATGGTACAAGACATCTCCGACAGATTGTAATTTTTTCCCGTCTCGATTGTAATACAATTTAACAATCAAGCCTGTTCTTTCTTGTTTCTCAAACATGGTCAATCCCTTTCTCGTTCTGTTACTAGTATATCAAATTTCAAGAAAAAGAACTACTCTTTTATGAGAGCAAAAAAGAGAGTGGGACAGAAATCGGTAATTCGTTAGAATTCGATTTCGTCGTCC
>CAJZGQ010000068.1 GCA_916048115.1 uncultured Streptococcus sp.
TCTTCATTCCATTCTGTCCGTCCGTGTCGAATAAAATATAGTTTCACAATCTTGTCTCCTTCTCTGTCTTTATTCCAAAATATCTGCAAAAGTCGCCTTTACGAAGTCTGCTAGAAGTTGTGGTTTGATTTGAATACTATGGCCAATTTCCCCAGCAGATACGATCATGCTCTCTAACTGAAGGGCTGATTCATCGATAAAGATTGGGAAAGGATGCTTTTGACGAATGCCCACGGGATTATTGGCACCATGAATATAACCTGTTGTTTTTTCGAGATCCTTTTGAGGAATCATTGCCACTTTCTTATTTCCCGATAATTTGGCCAATTTTTTTTCTGAAAGATGCTCCGTGATCGGAATGATCCCAATCACAGGACCCGTTTTATCACCTTTGAGAGCTAGGGTTTTGAAAATAGTAGAGCGATCAATCCCTTCTGGTAAGATCCCTTCTAAAGCGTTGATTTGTAAGCCTACGTGCTCAATTTTTGCTTTAGTCAAGATCTGCTCGACTAAGGTCTTTTTTACTTTATTTTTTTTTGCCATGGCTTTCTCCTTTTCTCTTTTTCTCTACAAAACCAGATTTCATTAGACCATTATAACATATAGTAGCAGCAATATTCTCTTCTCCTTAAAAATAGAAAACAGCAGAAAAAGTGAAGATCACTTGATCTGCTGTTTTAAGGCTATGAGGAAGAGTTATCTTTTTGTACCTTGAAAAGTTTCCGATAAATCGCTTCTTGGTCTTGCGTCGGAGCAATTTGGTTGAGATCCAAGTAGTGTGAGAATCCATTTAATTGCCCTTGAGAGGTATATTGATGCAAGTCGTATTCCGTGTTGGTATCTGGCGTGGCATTATAGTAGCCATCATCAAATCCATAAGTAGGAATCCAAAGAGCCGTAAATTTATCAGTGGAGATACTATGTTCTTCCATGAAGTAAGTTCCGATATAGAGTCCAATATTTTTTGCACCCAAAGCTTGTAGTTTTGCTCGGAAAGCTTCAACACCTGCGTTCATATCCTTCATGGTTTTTTCCTCAACGTCTAACCAATAGTAGGTCGGTTTGTAAGGAGAAGCAGCCTTGTAAAATTCCTCTGCTTCTTTTTCCATTTCTTTTTTATCCTTAGCAGCGACATAAGCATAGACTGCGACAGGGATATTTCGTTTTTGGAATTCTTGGATATGGGTTTTAAAAGATTTATCCAGACCATTTAAGTAGGTTGCCGCATTTTCCTTTTTAGCTTGAGCCCCACTATGGACACGAACGATCACACCTCCCACATTTTGGGAGAGGACATCGTAATCAATTTCACTAGGCAATTGCCAGCCTGAGATATCTATGATCGGGCGGCCAACCAGTTCTGGATTGATGTCTTCTTCTTTTTTAGAAGAAGAGCTTGCAGTAGTTGTTTTTCGAGGTGTATTGGAGTTCGGAATGGTTTTGGTTGTTTCTTGTCGCTCTCTGGCTTGCAGATCGGCAATCGTTCGTGAAAGAACGAGAAAAGAAATGATACCGATAAAAAAGACCAAGAGAACAACGGGTTTTATCCTTTTTCTCATACAGAAACATTTTACCGTAAAAAAAACGAAAAGGCAAAACTTAATGCTTAAAAGATGCTGATTTCAGCCATTATTTTCAAAAAAAAGGAATCTTTTCATCGAAAAAGGATAAAAATATATGAAAATAAGAAGAATGATTAGAATATTTCTTGAAAATAGGGAAGAAGCCGAATCTTTTCTGGCCTTTCCTTGGTTTTGCTTCTTAAAAATGATATAATGAAGGTTGAACATTAGGAAAATGGTGAATTATGAAAATTGAAAAAAGACATCTTTTAAATTATTCCATCCTCATTCCCTATTTGATTTTATCCATTATTGGTTTGATTGTAGTCTATTCGACAACAAGTGCCTTGGCAATTCAAAGTGGAGTGAGTTCTACTCGGATGGTGCGGACACAGGGACTCTTTTTTATCCTTAGTCTCCTAACCATCGCCTTGATTTATAAATTTAGCTTAAAGTTTCTTCGAAATAAAAAAGTGCTGGCTTTTGTCATCTTTATTGAAGTGATTTTGTTGATTTTGTCTAGGTTTATCACGGATACGGTCAATGGAGCTCACGGTTGGTTGACAATTCCTGGAGGGTTCAGTATCCAGCCAGCGGAGTACCTCAAGGTGATCTTAGTCTGGTATCTAGCTTTGATCTTTTCTAAACGACAAGACGAGATACGCGATTATGATTATCAAGCCTTGACCCACAATGAATGGATTCCAAGGAATTTAAACGATTGGCGTTGGCTGACCTTGATTCTGATTGGAATTGTTGTGATTATGCCGGACTTGGGAAATGCGACGATCTTGGCCTTAACGGTCTTGATCATGATTACGGCTAGTGGAGTCGGTTACCGTTGGTTTACCTCTTTACTTGGTTTAGTTGTTGGGGCGTCCACCATTGTCCTTGGTTCAATATGGATCATCGGTGTGGACCGTGTCGCTAAAATTCCAGTCTTTGGTTATGTAGCCAAACGTTTTAGTGCCTTCTTTAATCCCTTCAATGACTTGTCTGGCGCAGGTCACCAATTAGCTAATTCCTACTATGCCATGAGCAACGGTGGTTGGTTTGGCTTGGGACTTGGAAATTCCATTGAAAAACAAGGTTACTTACCAGAAGCGCACACAGATTTTGTGTTTGCGATTGTGATTGAAGAATTAGGTTTTGTTGGAGCTAGCTTGATCCTTGCTCTCCTATTCTTCTTAATCCTTCGGATCATTTTAGTCGGTATTCGAGCAAAGAATCCTTTTAATTCAATGATGGCCATTGGGATCGGTGGGATGATCTTAGTGCAAACCTTCATTAACATCGGAGGAATTTCTGGTTTGATTCCGTCTACAGGAGTGACCTTCCCCTTCTTATCCCAAGGGGGAAATAGCTTATGGGTCTTATCCGTAGCGATTGCTTTCGTTTTGAATATCGACGCTAGTGAAAAACGGGCCAAGATGGAACAAGAAGGCATGGTTTTTGAAGAAAAAGGTAAAATCAAACCTTATTATTAAAAGGGAATTGTTGAATGGCTATTCAAAAAGGAGAAAAAATGGTCTTACAAAAATTAGAGAACTTCACAAATAAAGATATTATCAAAGAAGAAGCCGAAATCTTAACCAATTTATTAGATGATATTACGAAAAATTTGGTTCGTCCGGAAACCTTTGATAAAATTAGGCAGTTGAAGGATCTATCAAAAACACAGAACTATCGTGAGTTGAATCAAATAGTGGAACAATTGACAAATGAAGAAATGACAGTGATTTCACGTTATTTTGCCATTTTGCCACTCTTGATTAACATCTCAGAAGATGTCGATTTGGCCTATGAAATCAATCATTTGAATAACGTGGATGGTGAATACCTCGGAAAACTTTCTTCAACCATCAAAGAAGTTGCGAAAAATGAAGATGCACAAGAAATTCTTGAAAATCTCAATATTGTACCTGTTTTAACAGCCCATCCAACTCAAGTGCAACGAAAAACCATGCTGGATCTAACCAATCATATTCATGCTCTTCTTCGTCAGCACCGGGATGTTAAAGCTGGTTTAATGAATGAGAATAAGTGGTATAACAACCTTCGTTGTAATATCGAAATCATGATGCAAACGGATATGATTCGTGACAAAAAATTGAAGGTTACTAATGAAATTACCAATGTCATGGAATATTACAATAGCTCTTTCTTACAAGCTGTTCCAAATCTTATGTTGGAATACAAACGCTTGGCAAAAGAGCATGGATTAGAGCTTGAACAACCACGTCCGATCACAATGGGCATGTGGATTGGGGGAGACCGGGACGGGAATCCGTTTGTAACAGCTGAGACCTTGAAGCGTTCAGCAACCATTCAAAGTGAAGTCATTTTGAACTATTACATCGAAAAAATTTCTAAATTATACCGTCATTTCTCCCTTTCAACGAGTCTTTCTAAAACAAGTGAAGCAGTAGCTGAAATGGCAGCCCTATCAAGTGATACATCTGTCTTTCGTGAAAAAGAACCATACCGTCGTGCTTTCCACTATATCCAGTCAAAATTGATCCAAACCTTGGTCAATTTAAAAGAATGGACAATGGTGGGAGAAACCAGAGAAGATCGTTATGCGGTAGAGAGATTATTGGGAGAAAATGCTCATCAACAAGGGCCGGTTTCTGATTATATTGGCAATCGTATCTCTGGAGCTCTAAAGAAAATTTCTGAGAAAGAAGCTCCAGCTTATGCATCAGCTCAAGAATTTAAAGAAGACCTTGAAAAGATCAAAGATTCCTTGTTAGAAAACAAATCAGAGTATTTGATTTCTGGTGAATTTGCAGAACTTCTAGAAGCCATCGATGTTTTTGGATTCTATCTGGCCTCTATTGATATGCGTCAGGATTCGAGTGTACATGAAGCCTGTGTGGCAGAATTGCTGAAATCAGCAGGGATTAATGACCACTATTCTGATTTATCAGAGGATGAAAAGTGTCAAGTTCTCTTGAAAGAACTTTTAGAAGATCCACGTATTTTATCGGCAACCCATGCAGAAAAATCTGAACTGCTTGAAAAAGAATTAGCGATTTTCCAAACGGCCCGTGAATTGAAGGATCGTTTAGGAGAAGAAGTCATTCGTCAAAACATCATTTCTCATGCAACAAGTGTGTCAGATATGTTGGAGTTGGCTGTGATGTTGAAAGAAGTGGGCTTAGTTGATACGGAAAAAGCTCGCGTGCAAATCGTACCTTTGTTTGAAACAATCGAAGATTTGGATCATTCAGAAGAAACTATGAGAAGCTACTTGTCTCTTCCAATTGCTAAACGTTGGATTGCTTCCAAGAACAACTACCAAGAAATTATGTTAGGTTACTCGGATTCTAACAAGGATGGTGGCTACTTGTCTTCTTGTTGGACCCTCTTTAAAGCCCAACAACAATTGACCGCTATCGGTGATGAGTTTGGGGTGAAGATTACCTTCTTCCATGGTCGTGGTGGTACGGTTGGTCGTGGTGGAGGTCCTACTTATGAAGCCATTACTTCTCAACCATTGAAATCGATTAACGACCGTATCCGCTTAACCGAGCAAGGGGAAGTGATCGGCAATAAATACGGGAACAAAGATGCCGCCTACTACAACCTTGAGATGCTCGTTTCAGCAACCATTAACCGGATGATTTCCGAACAAAAGAGTCCATTTTCTATGTTTGATCGTTTCGGGGAAGTCATGGATAAAGTCGTGAATCGCAGTTACGATATCTATCGTGATTTGGTCTTTGGAAATGAGCACTTCTACGATTACTTCTTTGAATCAAGTCCGATCAAAGCTATTTCTAGCTTTAATATTGGTTCGCGTCCAGCTGCCCGTAAGACTATTACAGAAATTGGTGGTTTGCGTGCCATTCCTTGGGTATTCTCTTGGTCACAAAGTCGGGTGATGTTCCCTGGTTGGTATGGAGTAGGTTCTAGCTTTAAGGAATTTATCGATGAGGATCCTGAGAATATTGAAACCCTTCGATATATGTATAAGAACTGGCCTTTCTTCCAATCTCTCTTGTCAAATGTGGACATGGTCTTATCCAAAGCCAACATGGATATTGCCTTTGAGTATGCGCAATTGTGTGAGGAAGAAGAAGTCCGCAATATCTATCAGATTATCTTACATGAATGGCAATTGACCAAGGATATCATCCTGATGATTGAGGAGCATGACGAATTGCTCGCGGAAAACCCTTATCTGAAAGAAAGTTTGGATTATCGGATGCCGTACTTTAACGTCTTGAACTATATTCAGTTAGAATTGATTCGACGTCAACGGACTGGACAACTATCATCCGATCAAGACAAGCTAATCCATATCACCATCAATGGAGTGGCTACAGGATTACGAAATTCAGGTTAAAAAAATCGGAACATTGTTCCGATTTTTTCTGCTCTGAAACGAAGTGATAGAAGATGTTTAACGAGTTTAAATTAAAGATTTCAAATGAGGATTTTCAAAGCTTGATCAGGATCTTTCAGCAAGAGGACAAAACAAAAGGAAAGAAGAGGAATAATTAAGAAAATATAGGTAAAAGGCTTGCAATTTTATCTAAAATTCGATAGAATAGTAAGGAAAGTTAGACTGTATTGCCTACTGTCTATCTATAAAATATATTTT
>CAJZGQ010000069.1 GCA_916048115.1 uncultured Streptococcus sp.
ATGGAACTTCTTCGAAGTTCGCTGACGTCCGTACTCACCTAAGGAAAGTTTCTAATTTGATTCGAGCTTCTCTCTCCTTATATCTGCACAATCTTACGATAGCTCCGAGAGGTGATCCAAAAGACGATCAAGTAGGTGATGAGAAAGACAGCACAGACACTGAGGGTCACGACGAGGACTTGGCCACTATTGATGACACCGAGCACTTTGAGAATGAGGCGGATCATATGGTAGGCAAAGGCCAGGTGGACAAAGGCAAAGATAAGAGGGAGGAAGAAGACGGTCCGCACTTGACGGTTGATGGTCCGTTTGACCTCGTGTTCATCAAGCCCCACCTGTTGGAGGATGACGAAGCGATCACGGTCTTCATAGCCTTCTGAGATTTGCTTGTAGTAAATGACGATGACGGTTCCGACCATAAAGATCAGTGACAAGAAAATCCCGATAAAGAAGATGCCACCAAAGAGGCTATTCAACTCTGCCACATCATTGGCTCGGTTACCTCCATAGATAAATGTTCCTTGACCCTGTTGGCTGCTCAATTCATCGATCATCTTGTCATAACTAGCTGCTAGCTTGAGCTGCTGGTCTTCATCGACATTGACATTGAAACCACCGTAGATATTGGTATTGATGGCAAGATTTGGAAACTGGGCGACAAAGGCTGAGAGGTCAGGCACGATCAGGTAGTTGAAATCCTCCGTCAGCATATTAAACTGATTGGGCACGTGATCGGTGATAAAATCCTTGCTCACTTCTTCCTTGACTTGGAAGTCATGCCCGTTGATAGTAAACTGCTTTTGCCCCTTAAGAGCCTCGTTATGGGCAAAGAGGATGACTTGGTTGCCTGTCAGATCGACGTGTTCGCCTGTCATGTGTTCATAACTAGCTACATCAAAGACCATAAAGACAGTTTTAGGAGTGACGCTGCGTTCATCAGCTGGATAGACAGTGAAATCCGTGCCCTTTTGTGATTTAACCCCAAAGTTGGCATAGGTCATCAGGTCGCGATTTGTGATCTTGAGATGGTGTTCAGAAGCAAATTCATCAAATTTTTGATTGATCTGCTCCAGATCGACCCCTTTCCCTTGGACAGAGAAATCATGAGGCGCCATGATTTTCTTGACCATTTCGCTACCGACATAGATGTTGGTGGCTGCAGAGATCGTCACCAGCACCATGGTCGAGAGGATGGCAATGGTAGCAAGGCCCACTGCATTTTTCTTCATACGATAGATGAGGTTAGAGACCGAGATCATATTGTTGGGCTGGTAATAATAGCTCTTCTTTTTCTTAAGCAGGTGCAAGAAGACGGTGATCCCCGCATTAAAGAGCAGGTAGGTCCCGATCATGACCAGGATAACGGCTAGAAAGAAGGTCACAAGCGCAATGATGGGGTCTTTGACAGACAAAGCTAGGTAGTAGCCAAAACCAAGAGAGGCTAAGCCCAGGATGGTTTGGGGCCACAGGAAGCGAGCTTTCTTTTCACCACTGGCCTTCTCACGCGTCAACTGCAGGGCATTCAAACGGAGAATCCGCCAAGCATTGAGAAGAATCAAAAGTCCAAAGATGAGACCAAAGGTGACAAAGACCAAGATGACAATCCCAGGTTGGAAGGTGGACACTAGCTGGACCTTCATCTTCATGAGTTTCAAAAGAAAGGCAAAGATCAGCTTGTCAAAGAGAGCCCCGATCAAGACACCCGCTGAGATGGTTAGAAAGCCAAAAAGCAAGAGTTCCTTGAAGATCATGCTGATGAGATGGCGTTTTTCAAGGCCCAGCATGCTATAGATGCCCAGCTCCTTGGAGCGATTTTTCATGACGAAGCTATTGGCATAGAGCACGATGATAGCTCCTGCGGCATTGACCACGAAGAACCCCAAGCTGAGAGTGAACACTATGGAAGAGCCCCCTCGAAGCTCGGAAATACGGGGATTAAAGGTCAGGGAGTCAAAGAGGTAAGCGATGGTCACTGCGAGAATGACCGCAATCGCAAAGGGATAATAGAGCTTGCGGTTCTTGATCAGATTGGAGCAAGCTAATTTAGTGGTTAATCGAAACATCTACTCCACCTCACTTGCCATGACCGTCAGAGTATCTGAGATTTCTTGGAACATCTGACGCTCTGTTTTTTCCCCGCGGAAGATCTGGTTGTAAAGGATCCCATCCTTGATAAAGAGCACGCGCTTGGCCCGAGCTGCTGCTGCGGTTGAGTGGGTCACCATGAGAATAGTTTGCCCCATTGTATTAATATCTTCAAAGACATCGAGCAAAGCAGCCGAAGACTTGGAATCCAGCGCCCCTGTTGGCTCATCAGCAAGGAGAATTTCAGGTGAGGTGATGATGGCCCGTGCTACAGCCACCCGTTGTTTTTGCCCACCAGAGATTTCGTAAGGATATTTTTCTAGAAGTTGGTGAATGCCCAACTCTCGACTGACGCTATCCACCTTGCTCATCATTTCCTTGACGGGTCTGCGTGAGAGAACTAGAGGGAGAAGGATATTGTCCTTGACGGACAAGGTATCGAGCAGGTTGAAGTCTTGAAAGACAAATCCTAGTTTTTCCCGACGAAAACTCGAGGCATCCTTGTTCTTGATAGTTGAAGTATCGGTACCGTTGAGGTAGACCCGCCCTTCGGTCGGCTGGTCCAGCATGGCTAGGATATTGAGGAGCGTCGATTTCCCGGATCCTGATTCCCCCATGATGGCAACGTATTCGCCATTTTCCACAGTGAAGTGAATATCCTTTAAGGCTTCAACCTGCGTTCCTTGAAAGCGGGTTTTGTAGATTTTTTTGATATGTTGAACATCTAGCAATGACATACTTTTCTCCTTTTACTAGTAGATCAAGAAAAATTCTTGGGTTTGTTGCAGGACTTGGAGACCAAATTCCGTCTTTTCCAGATCGGTTTGCTCATTTGGTTTCTTAATCTTTTTGGGTTGTTTCATCCATTTCAAGAGTTTCATTTTCTTGACCTCCTTCATTTGATGAGACTATTGTATAAAAAATAAAAGGCGGCTACCATAACCTAACCTTTCATTTTACCGTTTATTTCTTACATTTTTGTAAGATGGAAAAAACTAATCCATCACCAACTTCTTTTCTTCAAAGTGAATAGCGACGGTTGTGCCTTGGCCAACCTCTGAGTGGAGGCTAATCTTGTGGCCCAATTGCTCTGCAATTTTCTTAGACAGATAGAGCCCCAGCCCTGAGGATTGCTGGGTCATGTGGCCATTGTAACCGGAGAAGCCCCGCTCAAATACGCGGAGGACATCGCTATTTTTGATTCCAATCCCGCTGTCTTTTATATAGAGAGTCTGGTCTTTGAAATAGATCTCAATTCCACCTGTACTGGTATACTTGAGGCTATTGGACAAGAGTTGCTCGATGATGACCAAAAGCCACTTGCGATCGGTAATGACGGCGACATCCAAATCATGCAGGTTCACTGTCAAGTTCTTTTGGATAAAAAAGAGGGCATATTTGCGGACCACTTCTTTGACCAAGTCCTCTAGCGACACGCGCTTTAAGACCAGATCGTCATGAAAACTCTCCAATCGCAGGTACTGCAGAACCAGATTGGCATAGGAGTCAATCTTGAAAAGTTCCTGCTCCATCTGCTGCTTGACAATAGGTGTCTCGACATCTTGGACCAAGAGCTGGCTAGCTGCAATGGGCGTCTTAATCTGGTGAACCCAGAGGGTGTAGTAATCCATCAGGTCATTGAACTTGGCCTGGGCTACTTTGCCTTGCTCCAGGCGAGCCTGCTGTTCTTCTATATATTTTTCATAAAGGAGATGTTCCAGTGGTGAGGCAACTTCTATTTCCTCATACAGCAAGGCTTTGCGGTAGTCCTGAAGGGTCATAGCCAAATCCCAGATCAAGATACAGAGGGTAAAAAATCCTAGCATCAGAGTCGCATAGAGGAAAACCGTCCCCGTCTCTGGAAAGAGAAAAGCAAAGACCAAATCGACCATCAAAAAGATGACCACTAGATAGAGCAGGCGCCTGCGGGATACCACATACTGCCAAAAGATGTTTCCATATTTATTCATGGACTAACCCATAACCGATGCCTTTCTTGGTTTCGATGAAGTTTGACAAGCCAGCCTCTTCTAATTTCTTGCGAAGGCGAGCCACATTGACAGACAAGGTATTGTCATCAATGAAGAAGTCGCTATTCCAGAGCTCTTTCATCATATCATCGCGCGACACGATACTGCCCGCATGCTCAAACAGGACGCGCAGGATCTGAAATTCATTCTTGGTCAACTTGATGACTTCCCCTTCATACACCAGGTCCGTGGACTTGAGATTGAGGATGGCGCCACGGTGTTCCAGCAGATTTTGATCCGTGCCAAATTCGTAAGAGCGACGCAAGAGCCCTTGGACCTTAGCAAGGAGCACATTTTGATCAAAAGGCTTGGTGACAAAGTCGTCTCCACCCATATTGATGGCCATGACAATATCCATGGCTTGATCCCGTGAGGAAAGAAACATGATCGGAACCTTTGAAACCTTGCGAATCTCCTGGCACCAGTGGTAACCATTGTAGAGAGGCAGTCCAATATCCATGAGGATCAAGTGGGGGTCGGTTTCTACAAAGATCCCGAGAACATCCATAAAATCCTCTACTGCGACCACTTCATAGCCCCATTGTTCCAATAATTGTTTGACCTGTTGGCGGATAATGTTATCATCTTCGACTAAGAGAATTTTATGCATGGCTTTCTTTCCTTCTTTTTTTCTTCTTCCTATTATAACAGATTAAGAAGCAGAGAAAAAGATCGAGCGTAGCCTTCTTAACAGTAAGAGCTTTTTCTACTCCCATTTTTGTGCTATACTGAAAGAAATGAGACACGGGAGGCACAGATGTCGACGATTTTTGATTACCTAAAAGAAGTGACTTATGATTCCATATATGACCGTCCTTTCAATGAACTGGATGTTCTCGCATTGACAGAGCTGACCTATCTGCCCTTTGGGCACATTGTGCCTCAAGGAGATACAACAGGGATCCAAGTGCGCCTGTCTGATGCGATGGAACTGATCGATCGAACTACCGATTTCATCGTGAGTAACCAGCACCTCCAATTAGTCGATGAGTTGGCTACTTCAAAGCGCTTTAAGAACATCAAACTCCTCAACTACGTCGATGAGTACGATCCCGATGTGCAAAAACAATTTGCGGCCATGACCTATCGGCTTAGTCTGGATACGTATTTGGTCGTTTTCAGAGGAACGGATGACACCTTGATCGGCTGGAAGGAAGACTTCCACATGACCTATATGGACCATGTTCCAGCTCAGAAACGCGCAGCCAGCTACCTGCAACATGTCATGAAAGAATTTCCGAAAGGGCGCTTCTTAGTAGCTGGTCACTCCAAAGGGGGCAACCTTGCGACCTATGCCTGCACTTACCTGCCGGATTCCTTATTTGAACGGGTCGATGCGATCTACAGCTACGATGCTCCTGGCCTCAACAAAGCCATTATCGAAACCGAAGGCTACCAGCGCACGTCTCCATACATTCGTCGCTTTGTCCCTCAGGGATCCATCGTTGGCATGATGTTGGAAGTGCCAGAACCGACGACCATTGTCAAAAGTCACGCCTTTGGTGGTTTTGCCCAGCACGATGCCTTTACTTGGGAAATCAAGGACGACAGCTTTGTGACCGTTTCTGAAACCAGTCCAGATAGCCAGCAGACCGATCTGACCTTGAAGCAATGGGTTCGCGAGACCTCGGCAGACGAGCGCAAGAAGTTTTTTGACACCTTTTTTGGCATTTTTCTGGATGCCGGCATCACTTCCATCAATGATCTAACTGATCTCAAACAGCTAGCTAAGGCCAAGGAAATCCTCCAAAATGCCCAGGATTTGGATCCAACCGAGCGGGAAATGCTGGAACGCTTGGCCAAGCAGCTCATCGACACCCGCTTTCAAGCCTGGAAAAAATGGCAGACGGTCCCCCGCATCCTGGTTCAAATGGCCGCATTTTTCAAGCGAAAACAAGCAGTCGAGCTTGCCTCGCCACTGCTCTTAGAGCACAAGGAGTGAGGCTCAACTACTGAAAAAAGAGACCTCCTCTTCTATTCACTAGAACGCAAAATGAGGCTGGGACAAAAGTCCTAGCCTCTTAATTATCTTTGGATTGTCGAGC
>CAJZGQ010000070.1 GCA_916048115.1 uncultured Streptococcus sp.
CTCAATGGCGTCACAAATTCGTTATTAGCAGTGATACCAAAGAAGTTTGCAGAACCAACTTCTTCAATCTTGGTGTGAGTCGCTGGATCAAGATAAATCACGTCTGAGAAGTTACGATCATGGGCAATCTTCCCTGGTAACATACTAGCTGCATAGTTCCCACCAACTTTAGCAGCCCCTGTACCATGTGGTGCAGCACGGTCATACTCATCTTGAATCAAGAAGTTAGTTGGCACCAAACCACCTTTAAAGTAGTTACCGACAGGCATGGCAAAGATGGTAAAGATATACTCATCAGCAGGCTTGACTCCAATGATATCACCAACCCCAATTAACAGCGGACGGAGATAAAGAGTTCCTCCGGTACCATACGGTGGAACGTACTCTTCATTAGCTTTTACCACTGCATTACAAGCATCCACAAACATGTCAACAGGTACTTGAGGCATCAGCAAACGATCCGCCGTGCGTTGCAAACGTTTAGCATTTTGATCTGGACGGAACAATTGGACGCTTCCATCTTTTGTACGGTAGGCTTTCAACCCTTCAAAGGCTTGCTGACCGTAATGCAAACTTGGAGAAGATTCGGACAAATGCAAAGTCGCATCTTCTGTCAATTCCCCTTTTTCCCAAGCTCCATTGCGATAATGTGCCAAATAGCGATAAGGTAATTTCATATATGAAAAGCCAAGGTTTTCCCAATCAAGTGATACTGTCATGATAGTGCTCCTTTTAATTTTTTCTATTCCTTGTCGATCTGATGCAGGTCGATTCAGTTTCTCAATCTATGTACACTATTGTACACCATTTCATGAGAATTTCAAGCGAAATTTTCAATTTTCAGAAAATTTATTTTCAAAGAAAGTCAGTCCTAGAATGGACCGACGCTTTCTCTTATTTGATAGTAGCTGAAAAAACTTCTTGATCCGAAATGGTATCGTTGACAAAGGATCCATTGCTTGTTCTTTCAGAAATGCTTAATTGTGTCAAATCAACTTCTGTCACCTGACCTGTTGTGGAAGTGATCTGAAGGATTTGATCTTGTTCTGCCACTTCTTCTTGGCTCGTAAAGAGATCAAAATCTCCCTGGTCCGTGAAAACTGGACCTGCCTTGAAGACGCGGTGTGGTTTATTTTTCAACTCACGCAAGACCTGTAGTCCCCGTTTGGCCCGACTGGTCACAGGAATATCGTCTTGTAACATCCGTTTGAGACTGCCTCGCTGGGTCAAAATATACATGCTTGGAGTCGTTGACTTAAAGGCGGCAGCAACTTGATCTCCGTCTTTCAGGTTAATGGCTTTGACCCCTGCTGCTTTGGCTCCTACGACAGGGACCTCCTCAATATTGAAGCGCAACCCATACCCATTTTTGGTAATAATCATGATGTCTTCAAGGACAACTGGCGCAACTGCTACGATACGGTCGTCTTGGTCTTTTAGCTTAGCATACTTAGTCGATTTAGAACGATAAGTCCGCCATGGGCTCAATTCCTTGCGTTCAAAGCGCTTGATTTGTCCTTGTTGAGTTGCCGCAAAGTAGGTTACTCCCTCAAACCGATCCACAATCTCCGCAAAGAGAATTTCTTCCTCTTGCTCAAAATTGGTCAAGGTCTGACTGAGGTGCTCTCCGATATCCTTCCACTTGGTATCTGTCAATTCGTGAATTGGTCGATAAATGGCATTCCCCAAGTTGGTAAAAAGTAAGAGATGCTGAGTGGTCTTAGCAGGCTCTACGAAAATCAACTCGTCATCGTCTCGCTTACCGACTTCTTCCAGTGTTGAGGCATTGAAAGAACGAGGCGAGGTCCGTTTAATGTAACCCGCACGGGTTACACTGACGAAGGTTTCCTCTTCAACAATGAGACTGGCTGTATCAATCTCGATCGTTTTAGCAGTGTCTTGCAATTCACTACGACGCGGATTACCAAAGAGCTTCTTGACTTCACGCAACTCCTTCTTCATGAGGTTGAACATGGTCCGTTCATCCCCAATGATGGCTGCCAAAGTCGCGATTTGCTCCTTGAGACTGGCATGCTCTTCTTCCAAGGTGACGATATCCGTATTGGTCAAGCGGTACAATTGCAAGGTAACAATAGCTTCTGCTTGTTCTTCCGTGAAATCGTAGCTGACCTTGAGGTTTTCTTTAGCATCTGCCTTATTATCAGAAGCACGGATCAAGGCGATGACTTCATCGAGGATAGAAATGACGCGGATCAAGCCCTCTACGATGTGGAGGCGTCGTTCTGCCTTTTCCTTATCAAAGCGCGAGCGAGCGACAATAATATCCCGACGGTGAGCAATGTAGCTAGAGAGAATCGGTACGATCCCCACTTGACGAGGGGTATAATTGTCAATCGCCACCATATTGAAGTTGTAATTGACCTGCAGGTCTGTATACTTGAACAAGTAATTCAAGATCAAGTCTGCATTGGCATCTTTTTTGAGCTCAATGGCAATACGAAGACCATCCCGGTCAGACTCATCCCGGACTTCCGCAATACCGGCCACCTTATTGTTGACACGGACATCGTCGATCTTCTTGACCAAGACCGCCTTGTTGATCTCATAAGGAATCTCAGTGACGACGATTTGTTGCTTGCCGCCTTTGAGTTGCTCGATCTCTGTCTTAGAGCGGACAACCACCCGTCCCTTACCAGTTTCATAGGCTTTCTTGATCTCATCGCGACCTTGGATAATGGCACCGGTCGGAAAATCAGGTCCAGGTAGAAACTCCATGAGTTTGTCTACCTTAGCAGAAGGATGGTCGATCATATAGACCACCGCATCGATGACTTCAGCAAGGTTATGGGGAGGAATATCTGTCGCGTAACCAGCTGAGATCCCTGTAGCCCCATTGACCAAAAGGTTTGGAAAGGCTGCAGGCAAAACAGTTGGCTCTTTTTCTGTATCGTCAAAGTTCCAGGCAAATGGTACGGTGTTCTTTTCGATATCTTGAAGGAGATAACCAGCAATTTCAGATAGACGGGCTTCCGTATAACGCATGGCAGCCGGTGGATCACCGTCCATGGAACCATTGTTACCGTGCATCTCAACAAGAATCTCACGATTCTTCCAGTCTTGAGACATGCGGACCATGGCATCATAGATCGAACTATCCCCGTGAGGGTGAAAATTCCCCATGATATTTCCGACGGACTTGGCCGACTTGCGGTAGCCCTTGTCATGGGTATTGCCATCCTTGTTCATAGAATAAAGGATCCGCCGTTGAACAGGTTTCAAGCCATCCCGAATATCAGGAAGGGCCCGTTCTTGAATAATGTATTTGGAGTAGCGACCAAAGCGCTCTCCCATGATGTCCTCTAAGGACATATTTTGGATATTACTCATATAAGATACAAAGCCCGTAAAATACAAAGTGAAAATTAGAAATTTATCTTTTTCACACAGCACTCAGGGCGTGTTCAACTCCTTTCAAAGAATGTTGAGTAGTCTTTTGTAGAAAAAGGAATTCAGTCACACCAAGTAACCAAACGTTCCTTTCTGATGTTTAAAATAGATTCATTAATGATTAGAAAGTTTCTCTTTAGCATAAGAAATCATTTTCTCTGCAACTTCCATATCGTAAGTAAATCCCATCTTTTGAGCCAGAATTTGAGCTTCTCGATTGAATAGCCCCATGGTAGCAAATAAAGAATGAGTGATTTTATCGAAACTAGATAAATCAAGCAAAGCTGAGAACTCCTTCTCTTGCTCAGCTGGTAGATAGTGGAAGAGGTACTTGTAGTTCTTTCCGATGTCAACTACTCCCCTATAGCTTGTCACCTGCCAAGCTAAGACCTTGAGGAGTTCTTGCTGACAAATGCTATAGAGATGATCAGTCGCATAGATGAGTTGCTTTCTTCGAATGGCCTTGACGACATAAGCCGATACCCACCAAAATTCATTGCAGGAGGCTGCAAAATCTTCTTCGGTAGGCGGAGCGGTCCAGTAGCGCTTCGGACTAGGAATGTAAGAGTCAAACAAACCTTTGTCATCTTTTAAGACTTTGAAACCAGCCTCGCTATCCACCCACTCTTGGATAGACTCCTTGGGACAGAGGGTTAAATCGATGCGATTCCCATCTTCAAAGAGCATGAGATACAGACGACGGTGTCCCAGTCGGTTGTGCTGTTCGATGAATCGGTTTCCGTACTGATCCAACCAGGATAAATCTGAAATCAGGTCTTCTAGATCATCAACGATATAGACCACATCATAATCTTGAAACTCGTCTTTGGGTGCCCGAGGATTGGCTCGCGAACCGGATAAGGCCACTGCTTCCACTTGCAAGGACTCAGCTATCTGCAAAATCAGATTCATCATTTCTGTATCAGTACTCATGTCGATTCCTTACCATTTCTACATCCCAGCTTATTTAATTTATAAGTAGAAAGTGATTAAAAAACTGTATTTTCTTCTAAGGTAAACTTAACGTTATCTTCAATCCATTGACGACGTGGTGCAGCCTTATCACCCATAAGGACGGAAACACGGCGTTCTGCACGCGCTAAATCATCAATGGTGACACGGATCAGGGTACGAGTTTCTGGGTTCATGGTGGTTTCCCAAAGCTGATCCGCATTCATTTCCCCCAACCCTTTGTAACGTTGAAGGGTTGCTCCACGGCCAAAGGTCCGACGCAACTCTTCTAATTCGCTATCTGTCCAAGCATAGGCTACTTCTTCTTTCTTGCCTTTGCCTTTCGACATCTTATAAAGAGGAGGAAGTGCAATGTAGACATGACCTGCTTCTACCAAAGGGCGCATATAGCGATAGAAGAAGGTTAAGAGGAGGGTTTGAATGTGGGCACCATCCGTATCTGCGTCGGTCATGATAATGATCTTATCGTAGTTGGCGTCTTCCACTGAGAAATCTGCCCCAACGCCAGCACCGATGGTGTAGATCATGGTGTTGATCTCCTCGTTTTTGAGGATATCACTCATATTGGCCTTCTCAGTATTAAGAACCTTCCCACGAAGTGGAAGAATCGCTTGGAACTTACGGTCCCGCCCTTGTTTGGCAGAACCGCCGGCTGAGTCTCCTTCGACTAGATAGAGTTCGTTTTTCTTAGGATTTTTAGACTGGGCTGGTGTCAATTTCCCAGACAAAAGTCCCTTGTCCTTTTTACTCTTCTTGCCATTTCGGCTTTCATCCCGCGCTTTACGAGCGGCTTCACGCGCATCCCGGGCTTTAATAGCCTTACGAATGAGATTAGAAGCCAACTCCCCATTTTCCATGAGGAAGAAGGTCAATTTATCAGAAACAATGCTATCGACAACTGGACGAGCCAAGGGACTTCCTAATTTGTCTTTGGTTTGCCCTTCAAACTGCAAATGAGCTTCTGGAACCAAGATTGAAAGAACGGCAGACAAACCTTCACGGTAATCTGATCCTTCCAGATTTTTGTCTTTTTCCTTGAGAAGTCCTGTCTTTCTGGCATAGTCGTTCATGGCCTTGGTAATGGCTGTCTTCAGACCTGTTTCGTGGGTTCCCCCATCTTTGGTTCGGACATTATTTACGAAGGACAAGATATTATCTGAGTAACCATCATTGTATTGCATGGCTACTTCTACCTGAAAACCATCTGATTCGCCACTAAAGTAGAGAACAGGTGTCAAAGTTTCCTTATCTTCGTTCAAGTACTCTACAAAATCTTGGACACCATTTTCATAATGAAAGGCCACATGGTTGTCTTCTTCCTTGCGGAGGTCGGTCAGCGTCAGCGTCACGTCCTTAAGCAAGAAGGCTGATTCTTTGATCCGCTCAGCAATGGTATTAAATTTGAAATCCGTCGTTGAAAAGATGGTTGGATCCGGCATGAAGGTGACCTTGGTCCCCGTCTTAGACTTAGGAGCCGAGCCAATCTTCTCAAGAGTGGTAACAGGCTTCCCGCCATCCTCAAAGCGTTGTTTGTAGACCGCTCCATCACGGGTAATTACTACCTCAAGCCAACTAGAAAGGGCATTGACGACAGAAGATCCCACTCCGTGAAGACCTCCAGATGTCTTATA